>JBBQML010000109.1:0-9839 GCA_038328885.1 Verrucomicrobiota bacterium
GCCTGAGCCGGATCGGCCGGAAGCCCACATTCCGGTTTGCCGGAGCGATCCACCCGAGACGGCGGTCGGTCTTGGTCGAGAGGGCGGAAGACCCGAGGTACAGAGGCGAAGGATTCATGGCCGTTTCGATGGATGTTGCGATCGGACTCCGCCAAGACCCGGGGTTCGTGTCCCGGGTTGCAGAACTCTTTTGCGACTTCTGAGGGAGATCAGCAGAACCGATGCCAGTCTGGTGGAAACCCTTTACCCCCTCGTTTTCCTGGCGTTTTCGACTAAATCGGGCCAGCCCGACGCGAGAAGGTGGTTTCCGTGTCTCGGAATCGCGGAGGACGTTTCCCGCGTGCGGGACGCGGCTTGCACGGGGACGGTCCTTCGGCGATTACTCGCGCCGACAACCGAAGTTCCACGATGAATGCCACCCCCCTCACGGTCATTGCGTTGCTCAAAGCCAAGCCCGGTCAGGAGTCCGTGCTGCGCGAACTGCTCACCTCCTTCATCGCGCCGACGCGGCTGGAGGCGGGTTGCCTGAACTACGACCTGCATGAGACGATTGACGCGCCCGGGTACTTTGCCTTCCACGAGAATTGGCGGAGCCAGGCGGACCTGGATGCGCACATGAAGACTCCGCATATCTCGGTGGGCCTGGCGAAGGCCATGCTGCTCATCACAGAGCCCCCCCAGGTCATCCTCTGCCATCGCATCGGTTAGTTCCGTCCACGCTCATGCTGAACATCGCCGTAGTGGGCTGCGGGGGTATCACGCTGCAGAACCACCTGCCCGGGTTGGCGTTGTGTCGGGAGGTGCGCGTCCACGCGGTGTGCGATGCCGACCCCGCCACCTTGGAACGGGCGCGGACGGAGACCGGGGCTGCCGTGGCCTCGATCGACTACCGCGAGGTGGTGACGCGCGACGACATCCAGGCGGTCATCATCGCGACCCCGAACCTCCTGCATCCCCCCATCGCGATCGCGGCGGTGGAGGCGGGGAAGCATGTGCTTTGCGAGAAGCCACTGGCCTTGAAGCACGCCGAGGCGGTGCGGATGGCGGTGGCGGCGGACCGGGCCGGGGTTCGGCACATGACGGCGTTCACCTACCGGTTTGTACCCGCGATGCGTTACCTCCGGCACCTGGTGGCGCAGGGCGATCTGGGCCATCCGTACCACTACCGGTCCTGCCGGCTCCAGGACTGGGGCAGGCGGAATCTGGGCTGGCGACAGCGCCGGGAGCTCGCGGGCAGCGGGGAACTCGGGGACATGCTGAGTCACCGCATCGATTTCGCCCATCATCTCATCGGTCCGATCCGGCGCCTCGTCGCGAATCTGAAGACGCTCACGCCGGTGCGTGAGGGGCGGCCCAACGACACCGACGACTGGGTTTCCATCCTCGCGGACTTTGAGGCTGGGGCGACCGGCGTCCTGGAGAGTTCGAAACTCGCGAGCGGCCGCAACGAGAGTTGGCGGAGTCTCGACTACGTGGAGATCAACGGCAGTGAAGCCTCCTTCGAGTTCTCCACCGGCCGCTGGGACCGCCTTCTGGCGGGTCGCCGGGGCGGTCCGGGCCTGGAGCCGCTCGAGGTGCCCCGGGAGTTCTGGACCTGGCCAGGGTCACCCCGGGATCCGGGGGTCGGGGACCCGCTGGTGGCTTTTCGCTACGACCAGGCGGTCGAGTTCGTGAATGCAATCCGGGAGGAGCGGGACTGTGCGGTCACTTTTCATGATGGCGTGCGGGCCCAGGCAGTGATGGACGCGGCGGTCGCCTCGGCGGCCAGCCATGAGTGGGTCGAACCGGCGAGCTAGCCGTTCAGACGAGCTGCTGCTTGCCGCCGTCGTGTCCGCGACCGTCGAGGTCGAGCAGGATCTCGCGGGGTTCCGTACCTCGGGCGGGTCCGATGACGCCGCGATCCTCGAGGATATCCATCATGCGAGCAGCCCGCCCGTACCCGATCTTGAGACGGCGCTGGAGCAGGGACGTGCTCGCCTTGCCCTCGCTGCGGATGATCTCGATGCAGTCCTCAACCAACTCCTCGTCCTCCTCGCTGTCCTCCTCGCCGGAGTCGCGCACGGGTCGTTGGAGTTGCTGGTGGATCTCCAGCTCGTAGCTCGGTTTGCCCTGCTTGGCGATGAAGTCGACGATCGACTGGATTTCCTGGTCGGTGACCAGCGCGCCCTGCGCCCGGGTGAGCTTGGCGGAACCGGGCGGGAGATAGAGCATGTCGCCCTTGCCGAGGAGTTTGTCGGCACCCATCTGGTCCAGGATCGTGCGGGAGTCGACCTTGCTGGCGACCTGGAAGGCGATCCGGGCGGGGATGTTGGCCTTGATCACGCCGGTGATGACGTCCACCGAGGGTCGCTGGGTCGCCACGATGCAGTGGATCCCGGCCGCCCGGGCCATCTGTGTGATGCGGGCGATCGACATCTCCACATCCGCGGGGGCGACCAGCATCAGGTCGGCGAGTTCGTCGATGATCACTACGATGTAACTGAGCCGCTCCGGGATGACGATATCCTCGTCGGCGGCGGTCACCATGTCCTGGTCGAGTTCGACGGCGAAACCCTCCTGGTTGGATTCGATCCGCTCCTTCGAGCCGGAGAGGGCCAGCTCGGCCTGGGTGGGCTTGGGCGGCGGAGGGATCTTGGGGCGATCGTTGAAGGCCTTGATGTTGCGGACGCCCACCTTGGCGAAGATCTGGTAGCGCTTCTCCATTTCGGTGACGACCCAGCGGAGGGCGAGCACGACCTTCTTGGGATCGGTGACGACCGGGACGACGAGGTGGGGCAGGACGTTGTACTGCTGCAGTTCGACCACCTTGGGGTCGATCATCACGAAGCGGACCTGGTCGGGGGAGAAGAGGTAGAGAAGCGACGCGATGATGCAGTTGATGCACACGGACTTCCCGGAACCGGTGCTGCCCGCGATGAGCAGGTGGGGCATCTCCGCCAGGTCGACGATCATCGGGTGTCCGTAGACGTCCTTCCCCAGGGCGAGCGGGATGCGGGCCTTCGAATGGGTCCAATCCTCGGACTCCAGGAGGTCCCGCATGATGACCTTCGTCTTGACCGGATTCGGGACTTCGATGCCGACGGAGCTCTTGCCCGGGACGGGGACGAGGATGTGGATGCGCTCGGCGCGCAGGGCGGCGGCGATGTTGTTGGTCAACGCGGAGATCCGCTCCAGCTTCACGCCCGGGGCGGGGTGGAGTTCGTACCGGGTGATGGTGGGGCCCTTGGTGATGTCGCCGAGCGAGACCTCGATACCGAACTGGGCGAGGGTCTGTTGCATCAGCCGGGCGTTGGCGATGAGTTCCTCCTTCGACTCGGTGGGTTGGAGGGTGAGGTCGGGTGGTTGGAGGAGCGTGATCGGCGGCAGTTGGTAATTGCCGATAGCCGGTGCCGAGGCCACGGAAAGCCGTCGGCGCGGCGCCATGAGCCGTCCCCGGGCCGGGGCTGGCAGGGGCTCGTCGTCCGCTCCGCCGCTGACAGCGGGCGTATCGGGGTGGTCCGCGCTCGCGTCCGGCGTCCCGGAGGCGCCGAGGGCGGGTGTTGGAGGCGGCGGTGTGGGCCCGCCCTTGCCGGCGCCGGTGAGCGGGGCGCGGGATCCCTGGGTCGCGGCGATCTCTACGGCGGTGATCACCTGGCCTTCGTGGACGCCGGGGACGGCGGGCTTGTCCGTGCGGCCGGCGAGCGACCTGGCCTGCGGCACGCTGAGGTCGCGGACGTTCGGCTCGGGGGCGGGCTTCAGGTCGGCACCCAGCCTCGCTCCTTCGGTCGAGGGTGGCGTGGCGGCGGTTGGGGTCGTCGCGGCTGGCCTCGCGGGGCGATCACGGTCGACCATTTCCTGGAGGCGTCGGGCTTCCTTCTCCAATTGGCGGGCCTTGCGGTCCAGTCGGAGTTCCTCGTCGAGGGTGGCCTCGAGGGCGGCCTGGCGCCGCTCCCACCAGGCCCGGATCCAGTTGAACAACTGGAAGTCGGAGAGGCCGAGCAGGCTTAGGACATAGAGGAAGATGAAGGCGGCGGTGGAGCCGGCATAGCCGACGAAATGGAACAGGTACCGGTTCAGCAGATTGCCGAGCAATCCCCCGGCGAGGTCACCACCGACAATCTGGCGGAGCGTGGCGGCGTTGAGGTCAAAGAAGGCGGCGGAGACGCCGGTGAGGAGCAGCAGCCATGGCCAGCGGCGGCGGGCGAAGCCGAAGACCTCGGTCAGGCAGCCGAGGCCGAGCAGGAGGGTGGAGACCGCGAACAGGAAGGCGGCCGCACCGAACACGAAGAACGAGAGCTCGCCCCACCACGCGCCGATGGGACCGATCCAGTTGTGGGCGGGTTGATTCGGGCGGGCAGTGTTGATCCGGAGGTCGAAGCGATCGTAGGAGAACAGGGCGAGCAGCCAGAACAGTGCGGCCGAAAGCAGCACCAGTCCGACCATGTCGAGCCGGCTGTGGCCGGTCGCGGGATCGGATTTGGTTGGCCTAGCCATTCGCGACGCACCGTAGGCACGGCTCCCGGGGCTTCCAAGCGTCAATTTGGCGGGCGGCGCGGACGGATTTCCGAGGCTGCGCGTGGCGTGGTAGAACTGGCCACGGGCGCGGATTTCGGGTAGGCCCGGGGGCGATGCTCGAACGCCTGCTGGCGAAGTGGCGCGGCCTGACGGAGGCGATGCTCGAACGCCTGCTGGCGGAGTGGCGCGGCCTGATCGCGGACGAGGACCTCGGCGAGGCGGCGCGTGGGTCGCGGTTCCGCCAGTTCCTCCGTTTCTGGGTGGTGGTTGGCCGCGGGTTCAGCGCCAACCGTTGTCCGGTGCGCGCCTCAGCCCTGGCCTATTCCTCCCTCCTCGCCTTCATCCCCTTCCTCGCTCTGGTCATCGGCATCGCGACGAGCCTGCTGAGGAACGAGACCGACCGCATCAGGAATTCGATCAACGAAGTGGTCGGGCGGCTGGTGCCGCAACTGGCGGTGAACCCCGAGTTCGTGGAGATGAAGGACAAGATCGTGTCCTTCACCCTGGAGGGGATCGAGAAGGTGAACAGTGGCACGCTGGGCACCGCGGGCGTGCTGACCCTGCTGGTGGTGATCATCTTCATGCTCGCCCGGATCGAGGAGACCCTGAACGACATCTGGGGGGTGCCCCGCGGACGCACCTGGTACGCACGCGTCGTGAACTACTGGGCCGCGATCAGTCTCGGACCCTTCCTGATCTTCGCGACCTTGAGTTTCTCGGCTGCGCTGCAGTTCGACCGCACCCAGGCCTTCCTCCAGCGGCTTCCCCTGGTCGGCTCCTTCCTCATCAGCCTGGTGCCCATACCCGTCCTGGGCGGTGCCTGCGCCCTGTTCTACATCCTCGTGCCGAACACCAAGGTCCGGTGGCGCGCAGCGGTGGTGGGCGGGCTGACAGCCGGGCTCCTCTGGCACCTCAACAACAGCCTGGCCTTCATGGCGGTGGCGCAGGTGAAGCGGAACAGCGAGCTCTTCGGGAACCTGGTCCCCATCCCGGTCTTCGTGGCCGGGCTGTATCTCTTCTGGGTCGTGCTGCTTTTCGGCGCGCAGGTCGCTTACGCCTTCCAAAACCGCCGCAGCCAGCTCGCGGTCCGCCAGTCCGATCGGGTCCATCAGGGCGGTCGAGAACTCGTCGCCATGCGCGTCATGATCCACGCGGCGGCTTCGTTTCGGGACGGAAAGGCGAGCCCCTCGGTGGCCTCGCTGGCGGATCGTCTGGAAGTCCCCACCGAGCTGGTCAGCCGGATCGTCAACACGCTCGTCTGCACGCGGCTGCTGGTCGAGGTGAACGGCCCCGAGACCGGGCTCCAGCCGGCCCGCCCGCTCGACCAGATCCGCGTGGCGGACATCCTGTCGGCGATGCGACGGGGAACGGGTACCCACCTCCCGACGCGAGCGGACGAGGGCCGGGTGCTGGCGGAGCGGGAACTGGAGGGGATTCTGGCGGCCGAGACCAGCGCGGGCTCGCGGACGCTGGCCGAACTCGTGGCGGCCTCGCCGGCTGCGTGATTTTCACGCTTCAATGCGTGGGTTTCGCGCCGTTTTCGGGTTTGAAAGGGGGTGATCGCGGGGGATTCGGCATGGCACCGCTCCTGCTGTTGTGTGGATCGGTAAAATCCGTTGACACTCCACGAGGGTGTCTCCTACAAACGCTCACCGCTAACCTACAACGCACCCAATGATGAATTCATTCCGGCTCCGCGCTAAACGCGCATTCACCCTGATCGAGCTACTCGTCGTCATCGCGATCATCGCGATCCTGGCGAGCATGCTTCTGCCTGCGCTGGCGAAGGCCAAATCCAAGGCCGTCCGCATCAAATGCGTCAGCGGCTTGAAGCAGATCGGCATCGCGTTCCGTGTGTTCGCGACTGACAACGGCGACCGCTACCCGATGAACGTGGCCACCAACGAAGGTGGTTCCGCGGACTACCTCGGCGCCACCGCGACGGCCAACCCGCTGAACACCTGGCGTCATTTCTGGGTGATGTCGAACGAGTTGACCACGCCCCGAATTCTGATCTGCGCCTCGGACAGCGGTCGCTATGAGCCGACCAACTGGGTGGATCTCGCGGGTGGCCCGGCTGGCACAGGGACCAAGGGCAAGAACGCTGGGATCAGCTATGGCCTCGGCATCGAGGCGGACGAGACCCGGCCCCAGATGATCCTCGCGGCGGATCGTTCGGTGGTTTCCCCCAACACGGTGGCCAAGTTCGTCTATAACGGCGCCGCCGTACGCGGCAACCTCGGCACGAACGCCACGCAGTTGAAGACCATCCGGTGGGACGAGAAGGGCATGCACCAGAACGCCGGCAACGCCGCGTTGGCTGACGGCTCCGTCCAGCAGCTCACCTCCGCCCGCCTGCGTGAGACGCTGCAGAACTCGGGCGACGTCGCCAACAACTACGCGCAACCCGGCAAGACCGCCACGCAGTAGTCGGTTCGATTGACGCCAGTTCATCCGTTTCATCCGTTCGGTTTTGACGCCCCGGGCCTGTGCCCGGGGCGTCTTTTCTTGGGTCGACGACCACGCCGGATCGGGTCAGAATTTCGTCATGGACGTGCAGGATCAAACCGCCCGGGCGGGCCGTGCCTCTGAGGTCGTTGCGGGCCGTCCGCGGGGTCTTCCGGGGCTGCTCGCCGCGTTCAGCTTCGGCTTCGTTTTGTGGGTCGCCGTCGTGGGCCTGGCTCTGGCGGGCCCCGTTGGTGCGGCCGACCCGCCGCGCCTGGGCGACGGGCGGGAGGCCATCGCCCAGGCGATGACCTCCGTGAGCAATGCCGTGGCTCGAGCTGCTGCCGACCCGGCGCGGCCGAGCTTCCATTTCCGGCCGCCGGCCCTGTGGATGAATGATCCCAACGGCCTTCTGCAGCATCGCGGTTGGTATCACGTCTTCTACCAGCACAACCCGTACGGTGACGGCTGGGGCAACATGCATTGGGGGCATGCGCGATCGAAAGACCTGGTCCGCTGGGAGCATCTGCCCATCGCGCTCTGGCCCTCGAAAGAGGCGGGTGAGGACCACGTGTTTTCCGGTTCAGCGACCCTGACCGGCCGGGGCGAGCCGATGATTTTCTACACCAGCATCGGGCGAGGGAAGGGAGCGGATGTGCAGGCGGAGCAGTGGGCCGCCCTGGGCTCCGAGGATCTGCTCACTTGGCGCAAGGCATCCGGCAATCCGTTGCTGACGGAGTCCCTCCACGGCGAACAAAAAGTCTACGACTGGCGGGATCCGTTCGTGTTCGAGGCGGGGCGGCGGACATTCATGGTCTGCGGTGGCAACCTGAACCACGGCCAGGGCGGTCAGGCGGTGGTGTTGCTTTACGAG
This sequence comes from Verrucomicrobiota bacterium, assembly GCA_038328885.1. Classification (GTDB taxonomy): domain Bacteria; phylum Verrucomicrobiota; class Verrucomicrobiia; order Limisphaerales; family CAIMTB01; genus CAIMTB01. Next base: position 7,814 of record JBBQML010000109.1, read on the forward strand.
GCCCGCGATCCGGAACTGACCCGGTGGCGCTACCGTGGGGTCCTCTTCCAGCATCCCGACGCGGAGAACATCGAGTGCCCGCTCTTCTTCCCGCTGGACGGCACGTGGGTGCTGGCGGTGTCTCCGCACCGCCGCGTGGAGTGGTTCACGGGCGACTTCGATCCCGATGCCGGCAAGTTCGTGGCGAAGCGACGGGGCCTGCTCGATTACGGGGAGGCGTATTACGCCCCGAACTCCTTCGCCGATGAGACCGGGCGGCGGCTTCTCTTTGGCTGGGTGCGCGGGTTCCCGAAGGGACGTGGCTGGAATGGCTGCCTGACCCTGCCGCGGCTGCTGTCGGTGCAGGGTGGAGTGCTGCAGCAGCGGCCCGCGCCCGAGGTGGAGTCGCTGCGAGGGGAGCGCGTTCGGTTGGCAAACCGCAGGTTCTCGGGGGAACTCGTCCTGCCTGACGTGCGAGGGGACGCGCTCGAACTCGAGGTCGTGTTCGAGCGCGGCGAGGCACCCTCGGTCGGCCTGCGGCTCCGGCGCTCCGAGGATGGCGCGCGCGGTGTCGATCTCCGCTGGGATGGCAAGCGGCTGGACGTGGCGGGGGCCCAGATGTCCCTCTTCGGCGACCTCACCGGCAGCCGGGTGGAGTTCCGGGTGTTCCTGGACCGGTCGGTCGTCGAGGTCCATGCCGCCGGCCAGTGTGTCACCCGGGTGGTGCCGTATCACGCGGGCGAGGATGGCGTGGCGGTTTTGACCGATGGCGAAGGGGCTCGGATCACCTCCCTGACGGCCTGGCGGATGAAGTCCGCGTGGTGATTCGATGGCTGAAGATTTCTTGTTCAAGTCGGTTGAGTCCGGCCCCGAGCTCACCTACTTTCCGCGCGCGCTTTCACCAATATGTTCCAGACGCTCGGCAATCTTCTCCGACGCAGGACACCGCCCAAGGGCGGGCCGATCATGCGGGAAACCTCCTCGGCCAACGGGGCACCGCGGCAGCAACAGGAGAACAAACCGGTCTTCAGCAAGGTGTTCCGCTGGCGGCTGCCCGACGGGACCGTCGACGAACCCAAGGAGGTTCACCTCGTCGGTTCGTTCAGCCACTGGCAGAAGGTCGAGATGACACGGGATGGAAAACTCGACGCGTGGCATGTCACGCTGCACCACATCCCGGGCAACAAGACGCACCATTACATGCTCCTGGTGGACGGGAAGCCGACCTACGACAAGACCTGCGACGGGCTGGCCGTGCCGCACGGGTTTCAGGAGCTGGAGTACCAACTCCAGACCGACAAGGGGCCGCGCGTGCTGATGCTGTTCGCGCAGACGAAGTAGCCTGCGACGAAATGCTCACGGGATCCGCAGGCAGAACCCGAAATGGGAACTGCTGGCGGCCCGTGAGGCAGCCTGCACCAAGCGGAGAGGAGCCCGTTGAATGCGCCGTTGAGTGCGCCGTTGAGTGCGCCGTGTGACCACGGCGGCTACGGGGACGTCCCGCCGGGATCAGGCCTTCCAGCCGGTGCGAACCGGCCGTTGCACCCAGGCGTTGAGTTCAGGCAGGTTGGTCACCTTCATGTTCGGGCCATCCCACATCACTTTCCTGCCCTGGCCCGCCTTCATGGCGAGGTTGCCAAGGATGGAAAACTCCGTCAGCCGCGTGCCGTAGTCGAAGGGCACAGCGGTCTCGGTTTTGCCCGCCCGCACCGCATCGAGGAAATCGGCGAAGATGTTCTTGGGCCGCGGCAGGATCTTGGGCGGGGCCGGGGTTTCCGCCATCTTCTCGTAGGGAACGATATGCATCTTGTCACCGTAGGTGCCGGTGAAGATGACACCCTTCTCCCCGACGTAGAGCGTGCCGCTGTCGCCGGCATCCAAGCCTTCATCGGGATACCGCTTCCTCAACTCGAGGAGCAACGCGGGAAGGTTGCGGTCGTCACCCCTGACGGCGCGCAGGGAGCCCACGGGCGCCCCGGTGGTCGTCGCGTTCAGACCCTCATACCAATAGACCTTGACTGCCGGCAGGTCACCGCGCGCCGGCACA
>JBBQML010000110.1:0-9835 GCA_038328885.1 Verrucomicrobiota bacterium
GCCCTCTGCCCTCTGCCCTCTGCCCTCTGACCTCTGACCTCCGACCTCCGCCCTCCGCCCTCCTAGTTCCTCGTCACCGTTTCATCGAGGTTGAGAAGCAGATTCGCCGCGAGGGTGTACGCCGCGAGTTCCGGTGCCGCCAGGTGCTCGGCCGGTGTGGATTCGCCCACCGCGATGACCTGCTTTGCCGCCGCCACATCCGCGGCGTAACGAGCGAGATGAGCCTCGAGGGCCCCCTTGATCACCGTCAGTTCCTCCCCCTCCGGAACGCGCGCCAGCACGGTACGGAATCCGAACGCCAGCCGGGCCTCCGGTGTGCTGCCGCCCTCCACCAACATCCGCTCCGCCAGCGCCCGGGCCGCCTCGAAGTGCTGGACGTCGTTCATCAGGAGCAGGGCCTGGAGAGGCGTGTTGCTGCGCTCCCGCCGGGTGCAGGACTGCTCCCGATTCGGCGCATCGAAGGTGACCATGAACGGAGCCGGCGCGGTCCGCTTGAAGAATGTGTAGAGGCTACGGCGATACAGCGCCGGCCCCTGGTCCGGCTTGTATTCTCTGGTGTTCGACCCGACGAAGCCCACCGGTTCCCAGATGTTCGGAGGCTGGTACGTTCGCACCCCCTTGCCGCCCATGTCCTGAACCAGCAGCCCGCTGACGAACAGGGCGTTGTCGCGGATCTGCTCGGCGTCGAGCCGGAACCGCGGACCCCGCGCCAGCAGACGATTCCCCGGGTCGCGCTGGAGGAGATCCGGGGTCACGTGCGAGGACTGGCGATAGGCCGCGGAGGTCACCAGGAGGCGGACCAGCGCCTTCACATCCCAGCCCGTCGACTGGAGACGGACGGCGAGCCAATCGAGCAACTCGGGGTGGCTGGGTGGCTCACCCTGAGAACCAAAGTCGTCGGAGGTCTTCACCAGGCCCACCCCGTAGAACAATTGCCAGAACCGGTTCACCGTCACCCGGGCGGTGAGCGGGTTGGCCTCGCCGACCAGCCATCGCGCCAGGTCGAGTCGCGTCGGGTTGTTGGTGTTCGCCAGCGGCGGGAAAGCCGCGGGCACGTTCGGAAACACCCGCTCCCCCGGGCGGTCGTAGGCCCCACGCTGCATCACGAAACTCTCCCGCCGCTGCTCGAGGTCCTTCCAGACGAAGGTCGTCGGAATGGTCGCCTCATACTCCTCGCGCGCGCGCTTCGCCGTCGCCAGCGCCACCCTCAGCGGTTCGAAGACCGTTCGCGTGTCCGCGCAGACGTTCCCCAGAAAGTATTCACGGAGTTTCCGTTCCTGGTCGGGCGTCCACCCTTTCGCGGGACGACCCTGGAAGAGGGCACGGAACGCCTCCGGGACATCCTTGGCCTCGCGGCCCTCATATTGCCGCTTCCACGCGAGCAACGAGCGGGTCGGGTCGGTCACCGGATCCGTCCGCCCCGTGATCCCCACCTTGTCCCAAAGCACCGTCCCGCCGTGCTGGGTGAGCGCGAAGCCGTTCACCCGGTCCCCCTGCTTTAAGCCGACAACCGACGCCTCGAACTCGAGGCGCACCCACTCCCCGGTCTTCGGCAGCGCCCCCAGGTCAACCCGCTCGGTGGTTCCCTTGGCGCCCCAGTCGATGATCTGGTAGTCGCCCCAGACGGCGCGGTGCTGCCAGCCACCGGTCCGGTATTGCAGCATGATCGCCTTCGGGGGGTCGGCCGGATCGAGAAACACATGCGCGAACAACCGCGCCGCGTCGGGCACCTCGAAGGGCGTCGGGCCCGCCTCGATCACATCCTGGGCCAGGCCCCGATCCTTCCGGCGCAACGCCCGCTTGCCACTCGCCACCCCAACCTCCGGCGCATCGACAAATTCCGTCGGCGCCCCAGGGCCCGCCGTGATCTTCCAGCCCGCGGGAATCGCGTCGTCCGCCCAGACCTCCTCCACGTCACGCGCCGGCGGCGGCGGCACGAGCGACGCCGGGTCGGTGTACGTCACGCCAGCCAGCGCCACCGGAAGGCGGACCTCTGCGGCCTCGACCTGTCCGGCCAGTTCCGCCAGCCGCGCCTCATGCTCCGGCGTCGTGAGCCTGAGCATCGGCGGGGTGCGCAGCGCATTGCCGTCCATCGGCGGATCCGCCGCGCTGTGGAAGAAGGCGTAGAGTGAATAGAATTCCTTGGCCGAGATGGGGTCGAACTTGTGGTCATGGCAGACCGCGCAGCCCGCCGTCAGCCCAAGCCAGGCCTGCGCCGTCGTCGCGGTCCGGTCCACGGCATACCGGAAGATGTACTCCGCGTCGATCGACCCACCCTCACCGGTAGTGACGTTGTTCCGGTTGAAGCCGGTGGCGATCAACTGGTCGCGGGTCGGTTCCGACACCAGATCTCCCGCCAACTGGTCAACGGTGAACTGGTCGAACGGCAGGTTCTGGTTGAACGCCCGCACCACCCAGTCCCGGTAGGGCCAGATCTGGCGCTCGTTATCGAGGTGCATCCCGTGGGTATCCGCGTAGCGCGCCACGTCCAGCCAATGCCGCGCCAGTTGCTCACCATAACGGGGCGAGTCGAGCAACCGCTCCACCAACCGACCGTAGGCCCCGGGTCCCGGGTCCGCCAGAAACGCGTCCACTTCGGCCAATGTCGGCGGCAATCCGGTCAGATCGAAGGTTACCCGGCGAATCAGGGTCGGGCGATCCGCCTCCGGACCGAACGCCAACCCCTCCCGGGCCAGGCGCTCCCCCAGCAAGGCATCCACGGGATGGAGCGGGGCACCCCCGGGCGTGGTCGCCGGCAGGGTCACGGCAACCGGCGGTTCGAAGGACCAGTGCCGCTGGTACAAAGCCCCCGCCTCGATCCAGCGCCGGATCAACTCCCGCTCCGCCGGCGTCACTTGCTTGTGCGACTCCTTCGGCGGCATGAGGTCGTCGGGATCCGTCGTGACCAGGCGCCGCCAGACCTCGCTCCCCTCCAGGTCGCCGGGCCGGATCGCGACCCGACCGCTCTTCCCGACGCCCAGCGCCCCTTCGGCCACGTCCAATCGCAGACCCGCCTTCCGCTTCGCAGGGTCGAACCCATGGCACGCAAAACACTTGTCCGAAAGCACCGGCCGGATGTCGCGGTTGAACTGCACCCCCTCCGACCCCACCCGGATTTCCACGCCTTCCGCGGCGCCGACGAACCACCCCGACAGCCCCACCCACGCGACCCAAGTGCGCCAGGCGAGCGCGGCGAGCGCGGCGAGCGGATGTCGACGACCGGCACGGGAGCGTAGCATCGCGCGAACTCTTCCACGACGAACGACGGATGCAACCCCAAGGAAAGCCGGGAGAAATGAACAGGGATGCACAAGATGCACAGGATCCCGAAATGCCGGGGCACCCGGCGGTCGAGGACAGCAGGCAGGCTGCCCTGACGGATCCCAGGCCCTATCCTGTCGATCCTGCCCATCCTCGTTCCTTCCCCTCAGGGCTTGGGTGCCGCCGGTTCGCACCTCCGTCCTTGTTGCGTGCGGCCTCGCGTGGGAGAAACCGCCGCGCCCCCCCCTGCCATGCCAGTCATCCTCCAGGTCCAACGGCTGCGACGGGCTTTCGGGGCGCTCCGGGCGGTCGATGACATCTCGTTCGTCGTCGAACCTGGCGAGATCTACGGGTTGCTCGGACCCAACGGGGCGGGCAAGACCACGACCATCTCCATGATCTGCGGCCTGCTGCGGCCGGACGGCGGCGAGGTGATCGTGGGCGGTGGCAATTTCTGGAGTGACCCGGTCCGCGCCAAACGCCTTCTGGGCGTGGCTCCGCAGGAGTTGGCGCTCTACGAGGAACTCACGGGGCGCGAAAACCTGGAGTCCTGGGGGCGTCTTGCGGGCCTCGACCGCGCCACCTCGCGGCGACGAGCCACCGAACTTCTGGAGGCCCTGTCGCTCGCCGAGCGCGCGACGGAGCCGGTGAAGCAGTACTCCGGGGGCATGAAACGCCGGATCATCCTGGGTGCGGCGCTGATGCACCGTCCGCGGGTGCTCCTGCTCGACGAGCCTATCGTGGGCATCGATCCCCAGGCCCGCGCGAACATCCTCGCCTTCATCCGGGCGCTCGTTTCCGACGGCACCGCGGTGCTCTACACGACGCATTACCTCGAGGAGGCGGAGGGACTGTGCCGTCGCATCGGGATCATTGACCAGGGACGGCTGCTCGCCGAGGGCACCCTCGGGGAACTGCAGCGTCGACTGGGTGGAGATCGCCTGTTCGCGGCCGAAGGCGCATTCGCAGGGTTCGACCCGGCGCTGTCACCGGGGTTTGGCGATCGCTTCCGAGTCCTCTCGAAGACGGACCATCAGTTGGTGGTTGCGGGGGTGGGTGAGCGTGACCCGGCGGATTGCCTGAAGGAACTGCTGGGCCTGCCGGTGCGCCTGGAGAACGTCACGGTGAAGCGTCCCAGTCTGAATGTGGATGCGTTGCACCAGTTGATCACCTTCGGCTCCGGGTGGGAGGCGGTGTGGCGACCGGTCGGGGTGCTGGTCCTGTTCGGAGCTGCCTTCAACCTGGCCGCGGTGCGCTTCTTCCGGGTGTGATCGTCGCGGCGGGGTGGTTCCTCTTTCGGCGCCGGCGGATGATGAACCGCCTGCCGGCAATCAACCAAGGCTGCCGGGGCGGATCCTCGGATTCGCCTGGCTCGCTGCCCAGAAATCTCCGCGGCTCCGCGGTCCGCGTGAGCCTTTCTTTGCCTGCCAGCGGCGACCGGAGTCAGCGCAGCGTGAGCCAGGTCACGATCGGGTAGTGATCGCTGGGGACCTGGTCGCCCTTCGCAAAGATCCCGATCTCGGTGGCCCTGACCTCGGCCTCGCCGCGCAGCAGGACCCAGTCGATGCGCAGCCCGTTCTTCTTGGGCGCTTCGAAGCCGTTGAAGCTGTTGAACTCGGCGTTACGGCGTTCGGCCGCGAGCTTCCAGGTGTCGCGCAGGAAGTCGCCGGCCAGGAGCAGATCGTAGGCCGGGTTGTTGCCCGCCACCGCATTGAAATCCCCGACCAGAACCAGCGGCAGCGGGGAGTTAAGCTTCTCGATCCGCTGGCGAATGAGCGCGGCCCCTTTTTCACGAGCGGGTTGGAGGGCGTGATCGAGGTGGGTGTTCCAGAAGTGGAACTCGCGTCCGGTCTGGCGATCCTTGAAGCGCACCCAGGTGACCATCCGGCGGTTGGTGTTCCCCCACGTGCTGGAAGCGATGACCTCCGGGGTGTCGCTCAGCCAGAAGTGGTCGAAGGCCATCGGTTCGAAGCGGTCGCCACGGTAGAACACGGCCATGAACTCGCCCCGGCTGCCGCCGTCGCGACCCAGACCAAGCCATTCGTAGTCGGGAAGGTCCGAAGCCAGGTCCTTGAGTTGGGCGTAGACACCTTCCTGGGTCCCGATGAGGTCCGGGGCGTATTGCTCGATGCACGCCTTCATCACCGGCCGGCGGTCCGGCCAGGCGTTCGGTCCCTTGTCGCTCGCGTAACGGAGATTGTAGCTCATGATCACGAGTTCCTTCGACGGGGCGTCCGCACCCCGCACCGGGACGTGGCCGCAGAGGAGCAGGACGAGGAGCAGGAGGGTGGGGGTTTTCATGGGAGGTCGGGGGTCGGAGGTCGGGGGTCAGAGGGCGGAGGGCGGAGGGCGGAGGGCGGAGGTCAGAGGTCAGAGGGCGGAGGTCAGAGGTCAGAGGTCGGGGGTCAGAGGTCGGAGGTCGGAGGTCGGTGATCAGTCATCAGTGGGCGAGAATCCTTCTGGCCCCCTACTCCCCACTCCCTACTCCCTACTCCCTACTCTAGCGAGGCTGGGAGGAGAGCACTTTTCGGGCTTCGGCGGCGGGGTCCTGCACGGTGCGAGGGTAGAGGGTGTAGGTGTTCGTCTGGCTGATGCGGTCGCCGGGCCGAAGGGTGTGCAGCGGCCCGAGGGTTTCCAACTCCACGTAGGCCTTCGGGTCGGGATTGGTGTAGACCTCGGCGCTGCTCTGCTGGTCCGGGTACTCGGCACCGGCCACCCGGGGAGACTCGATCAGCAGGACGTGGGTGCGGCCAACCCAGAGCAGTCGGCCGGCATCCGTGCCGATCTTGGCGGCGTTGGTCGGGTCGCGGGTCATCGAGAGAAGGCCCGACTTCAGTTCGAGGTTCGCCGGCAGTCGATCCCCGGACTGACGGTTGTAGCCCTCGGGGAAGAGCGATCGCGCCGGCACGGGCACGAAAACGCCGACGGGGTCCTCGAGTTGGGTGATGATCCACACCCCGGCTTTCAAGGGATCCCCGCTGACCTTCTCGTAGGTCGTCGTGATGGTCATCACCGGGGCCTCGTGGTCGAGTTGGATGACTCGTTCCGTGCGGATGCCGTAGTGGGGGTCGACAGGCGAGGTCAGCACCACCGCGTCACGGCGGAAGGAGGATTCGACCGGCATCGAATCGAACGCCGAGGGCGGCGGCCAGGAACGGGGGGTCACCTTGTCCCAATCCGCCTGGGGCGAGGGCCAAGTCTTGTCGCCCCCGAAATTGGCCCATTCGGTGGCGGCGGGGTCGGGAGCCTGGCCGCGCAGCGCGGGGTCTTCCCAGAACGGGCTCGACTGGCCGGTGAACCGGAACTGCATCACTCGTCCGATGGCAGGCACCACCACCGCCTCGACGCGGCCATTGCTGATCGTGAGGCAGCGTTCCCAGCCGAAGTAGCGGCTGATGCGGATCTGGATGGGGGCCGGGGACGCGGGGTTCGAAGGCATGGCGGACGGGACAGACTGGGAGATGGGCACACCGGTCGGTGCGGGCAGATTCATCAGTTTCTCCGCGCCTTTGGGCTGGGCCAGGGCGACGGGGATGGCAAGCAGGACGCCGTACACGGCAGCGAACGGGCCGGAAGTGCTCATCGGACGGGGGTTCAGGGCTGGCTGTCGGTGATGGTGGCAAGGAGGCGGAAGAAGCCGCGCTTCCGTTCGCTCGAGAGTCCCCAGTTCACGGGCACGCTCTGGTAACCCTCCTCGAACCCCTCCCCTTTCATTCGGTAGTCGAAGTAACCCCACGAAGCCCGCTCCGCGACCGCGGCGGTGAAGTTGTTCACCGGACGGTCGAAGTCGAAGTGGTCGTCCTCGTTGAACAGGATCGGTTTCGAGGTGTAGCCCGGCACAGCACGGGTGCGGCGGACCAGGTCGCGGACCCGCGCAGGATCGCCCAGGCCGTTGCCGTGGAGGAGGAGGAAATCGGCGGCTTTCACCACGTTCTCCCGGGGGACTGTGCCTCCACCATAACTGGTGCTGACCAGCAGGGGGCGCCCCGAGGCGGCGGAGCGACGGCGAACCCGTTCGATGAGCTCATGCACACGGTCGGGCTGCAGGATCGCGTGATCGTAGCGGACGTTGCACTCGTTGTTGATCTCGACGAGGACGTTCCGCCAACCGCCCGCGGCCAGCCAGTCGGTGGCGCTGTTCACCGCCCGCAGGACCGCCGCCTCATCGCGCAGTCGCTCGTCCTGGCCGAAGTAGAAGAAGCCGACGATTGCCACCATCCCCAGGTCGTCGGCGGCGTCCAGCACGCGTTTCAGCCGTTCGAGGTACTCGGGACGGAGGTTTCCCCCCTCGGTGAACGCGGAGTTGTGCCAGGGCTGGGTCTGGGAATAGCCCTGCGGGGAGCCTCCCTGCAGGTTGATCGTGAACGCCAGCAGGCCGTGGCGACGCCAGACCGGGAGCGTGGCGATGAACTCGCGGGTGTTTCGCTCCGCGTCCCAGCGGCCGGTATCCGGGTAGGCCCACTGCGACACCGTCTCCGGGTTCAGGTCGTCGAAGGTCGCCTGGACCAGGCGGGCGTTGAAGAGGAGTCCTTCGATACGGTGCCCGTTCCAGACGCGGCCGGGGTAGGTGGGCTGGCCGTTCAGAAGGAAGTCGGCCCCGCGGATCGTGACCTGGGTTCGGGCGCGGGCGCCGCGAGGCTGGGGAGCGGCCGCCGAGCGGCCGGTGGCCAGGCCGGTCAGGCCGGTCAGACCGGTCAGGCCGGCGACTGCAAACGAGCTCTGTCGCAGAAACGCACGGCGGGAGGTGGGGTGCGGCAGCATGGCGGTGAGTCATGGTAGGCGCGTCGGCCGTCCCGGGAACAGCCTGAACCTGCCGCAGTTTTCATGATGACCCGACCGATCGGCTCGACGGGCTCGCTGGATCGGGCCCGCCGTGCGGGCTCCCAAGGCTGCGGACCTGGCCGGAGCACTCGAGGGCGGTTCCGATCCAACGGAACCCTCCAGGCATCCGTGCAAACCAGCCTCACAACCCTCCTTTGCTCCGGGGGCCGGGGAGTGCTAAAGAAGGGCCATGTCGATTCGCCTGCGTCGCTCGCTGATGGCCTCCGTTGCCTTGCTGGTGACGGCCACTCTCCCGCAGGCCACGGCGGCGGCCGAGGCGTCGACTGCCGCAGGCAACCTGGATCTCGTCCGACGGCTCAACGAGGCATTCGTCTCGGTGGCCGAACGCGTTTCGCCCTCAGTGGTAGTAGTCCTGGTGCGGCCCAAGCCCGGAAAGGACGATCCCTTCGACCATAGCGGGATCCTCGAGATGCTTCCGGAGGGCATGAGGAAGGAACTGCAGGAACGCTTGGAAGAGGAGCGGAAACAACCGCGCCGCCGCGAAGCGCCAAGCTACCCGCCCGGGGTGTTCCCCGAACAGGGCTCGGGTGTCGTGGTGCGCGAGGACGGCTACATCCTCACCAACGGTCATGTCGTGGAGAACGCCGAGCAGATCGAGGTGCGCTTCCAGGACGGTCGCCGCTTCGCCGCCGAGGTGAAGGGCGTGGACCCCGAGTCGGATGTCGCGGTCCTGAAGGTGGATTCCACCGGCCTCCCCGCGGCCCGCCTGGGAGACAGTTCAAAGGTGCGGGTGGGGGAGTTCGCCATCGCCATCGGGGCCCCCTTCAAGCTCGATTACAGCGTCACCATCGGCCACATCAGCGCCAAGGGCCGCCGCGTCGCCGACGATGTGATGATGATGGACCAGGACTTCCTGCAGACCGACGCGAGCATCAACCCGGGCAACAGCGGCGGCCCGTTGGTGAACATCGAAGGCGAGGTCATCGGCATCAACACCCTGATCCGGGGGATGAACACCGGCATCGGCTTCGCGGTGCCGGTCAACCTCGCCCGCGAGGTCTCCGAGGCTCTCATCGAACGGGGCCGCTTTTCGCGAGCGTGGCTGGGGGTAAGCATCCAGTCGGTCGCCGACCGTCCCGCCGATACCGGGTCCGAGCTTCCCGTCCGCGACGGCGTCGTCGTCACCCGGATCCTGCGCGACGGACCCAGTTGGGGTTCCGCCCTGCAGGAATCTGACATCATCGTGGAGGTCGGAGGTGAACCCGTGCGCGACGTGGTGGAATTGAAGCGCCAGGTCAGCCGGAAACCGGCCGGCAAGCCGCTCGCCCTGGAGGTCTTTCGGGGGACCAGGAAACTCGCGCTGACGGTCACCCCGGGGGAACTTCCCGAGGATCGCATGGCCGCCTTCCGCCCCCGGCCCCGGTTCGTGCCGCCCCCGGAACCCGAACCGACCTCCACCGAGGGTTTGGGGCTCAGCATCCGCGTACTCGATGCCGAGGCCGCCGCCAGGGTCGGCCTGGAGGCCGGCGAAGGCGTCCTCGTCCACGAGGTCCAGGACAACAGTCCGGCGTCACGCCGACGAATCCGGGCGGGAGACGTGATCACAAAGGTGAACCGCAAGCTGGTTCGGAGTCCCAAGGAATTCGCGACTGCGATGCGCGAGGCGGATCTGAGGAAGGGTGTCCCGGTGACGGTCGTGGCGGAGGCCGGGCGGCGGTTCGAGGTGTTGAAGCAAACCGCGGAATGACCCGAACCACTTCACCGGGGGACGGCGGGGAGGATCACGTGGAGG
>JBBQML010000111.1:0-9821 GCA_038328885.1 Verrucomicrobiota bacterium
GGCTCAGGCCATCGCCCACGCTGCGGTTGGCCCAGGCGTGCGCGCGGGAGGCCGCCGCGGGGGATCGCGCCGAAACCTCCAGCCTGCTGTTCCTCGGGGCGTGCGCCGCCACCGTCCTCGCCGGTGCGGCCGTTCAACTCGAGCGTTGCCTGGCCAACTGGGCGTCCTTCGAAAGTTTCGTGCAGGCGATCCTCGGTTGATGGCCTGCACGGTTGCGGAAGTAGGAGTGGGAAGTGGCCCCGGGTGTGGGAACCCGGGGCCCCTTTCCTACGGCCCGGCCGCCTTGACCAGGTCCTCCACGAGTTCGTCCGGTTTCCAGGTGTTCCCCAGGGTGAGTTTCACCAGACGCCCCTGCGGATCGATGACCAGGGTCCGGAGATTGTGGTCTGGCAGGGCATCTGGCGCCTGGCGCCGAAACACCAGACCGACCTGCTCCGTGAGGGCATCCACGTCGATCAACGCCCCCGTCAGAAACGTCCACCGCGCCGGGTTGTACTGGTAGCGTTCGGCGTGAGCCCGGAGCACGGCCGCCGTGTCGTAGGCTGGATCGATGGTCAGCGTCACGAGATGGATGTTCGTGGGCCCACCCACCCGCGCCCGCAACGCCGCATCAACCGCCGAGAAATTCTTGAGCATGCGCGGGCAGAACTCCGGCAGTGGGCAGCGGGTGAAGATGAAGGTCAGCCCCACCGCCCGCCCGCGAAAATCGCTCAGCTTCACCGGGGCCCCGAACTGGTTCGTGAACACGTAGTCCGGCATCGTCTGCCCGAGTTCCAGCGGCTCCACGTCGCGCACGATCCGGGACTGCTCGTAGGTGAAGGCCGGCGGAGGTTCCACCACCCCCAGGCGCTTCACGGTGTCGATCCAGCTCTCGTCGTCGGTGACCAGGAGGCGGAACGTCACCCGATCCCCGGGCTGCAGGCTCACGATCTCGCGCGGGTCCCGCGCCACGAAGGGCATGGTCATGGCCTCCATGAAGCCCGGAATCCGGTCGTGCCGGATGAGGACATTCGAACCATCCGCCCGGAGCTCCCGCACCACCCCGGTCACCGCGTACACACCCGCCTGGGCCACCTCAGCCCCGGGCGTGTTGGTGGCTCCTTCTCCGGAAACCGGCCGGGGCGAGCGAAACAGGAAAACCACAAAGAATGCGGCGTTGATCAACACCACGCCGGCCGTGACCCAGAGCATTCCGCGTTTCACGAGCGCAGTGTAGCCGCCAGGCCGTCGCCCGCCCAGTCCGAGCAACGAGTCATCGGTCGGCTTGAATGCCCGCCTGCCTGCCGCCAGACTGCCTGGCCAATGGAGTTCATCCGTGACATCCACGCCCGACGCACCCGCGAAGGACGCCCCGCAATCTCGTTCGAGTTCTTCCCGCCCAAGACCGACGAGGGCGAACGCAACCTCTTCGAGAAGACCCTGCCCGCCCTCGTCCGGATCAAACCCGACTACTGCTCCGTGACCTACGGCGCCGGCGGCAGCACCCGCGACCGCACGCTGGGTATCGTCGAGCGCATCCAGCGCGAGCACCACCTCGTCGCGATGGCCCACCTGACCTGCGTCGATTCCACCCAGGAGCAACTCGCCGCCGTCGCGGAGGACGCCCGCCGCCGCGGCATCCGCAACCTCCTCGCCCTCCGCGGCGATCCCCCCACCGGCACCCACGAATGGAAGCCCATCGCCGGGGGCTTCGAGTTTTCCTGGCAACTCGTGCGCTTCCTCCGCGAACTCGGTGGCTTCTGCCTCGGCGTCGCCGGCTTCCCCGAGGGCCACATCGCCTGCCGCGAAGGACGCGAGGTCGACTGGCAGCGCCTGCATCACAAGGTCGAACAGGGCGCCGAATTCGTCATCACCCAGATCTTCTTCGACAACACCGACTTCTTCGCCTTCCGGGATCACCTGCGGAACCGGCTCGGCTCCCACGTCACCCTGGTCCCAGGCATCCTCCCGGTCCTGTCCGGCTCGCAGTTGAAGAAGTTCACCTCGCTCTGCGGGGCCCGTATCCCCGACCCCATGCTCGCGCGCCTCAACGAACTCGGCGCCGATGATGAGGCCGCCACGGCCTTCGGCATCGAGTACGCCGTCCGGCAATGCCGCGAGCTGATCGATGAGGGGGTCGTCGGCCTCCACTTCTACGCCCTCAACAAGGCGCGCTCCACGGTGGAGGTGGTTCAACGACTGGGGCTGGGCTGAAGCCGGCCCGGGGCCTCCCCCACGAAGCACTCGCCACGCTCATGCGCGCGCAGAATCCGACGCGCGATCCGCGCTGAGTACCCGGACAGCCCATCGCCTCACCGCCCACCGACCTCACTCACCCCAGGTCCGGTTCACCCATCGCTCGTCGCGGTCGAGGCAGGCCACCGCCTGGATGCTGGCGAGCGGGTTCGTTCGCGTGACCGCTTCCGGCGCGGCATAGTTGCGCATGCGGCAACCACTCAACGCGACCGTCAGGCGTTTCTCGCCCCGCACGAGCAGGAAGTCCTGCGACTTGTTCAACGTCGTCAAGGCGGGGTTGCCGCCGGAGAAGGCCTCGACGTTGCTCAGCGCCGTGTGGCCCTGGCCTTCGATGATGATCGGGTGGATGTCCTCCAGCCGCGGCCCGGTGTTGGCAATGATGGACCCTTGGGCGATCTGCCAGTTCCGGTTGAAGGTGCCATCCCCCAGCTTGTGGATTCCGATCGTGACACAGTCGAGGTTGAAGCTGGTCAGCTGGCCGTAGGTGGCGGGGCCGAGATACACGCCTCCATACGCGCCAAAGGTGAAGAGGTCCATCAACACGGCGTTGTCCGTGTGATTGATGGCAAAAGTGAAGGTCTGCCGTGCCACCACGGAATCGATCACCGCCCGGCTGAACCCACCCCGGAAGTACCGTTGGTTCGCAGGATTCACATGGCAGTGCAGGACCCGGGGGATGTCGTAGCAGTAGTCGATGCGGATGAATTCCCCCCCGAGCGGATAGCCATAGCAATGCTCGAACAACACCTGCTCGCAGGGCCTGCCCGGGGCCGAATTGAAATCCATCGCCAGGAATTCCCCGTAGAAGGTCAGGCAGGAGAGGGTCACGCCCTGGGCCGACCGGGTCTGCGATACCCGGATCGTGGCTGGATACGCGATCACCTCCGAGGGATCGTCCAGGGTTTGCCGCGGATACCAGAACTGCAGCCCCCGCACCTGGGTGGCTCCCTCGACGGTCAGGAACGGCTCCCGGTCGTCCTCGATGCGAAACACGCTACCCACGGGCTGGGGCAATTCCGGGTGTCGGGTCCCCCGCCCCACCGGCCCATGCACCCCCACCAGCGAGGCGTTCTGTCGCAGGACCAGGCCGCTCTCGACGGGATAGGGTTGATCGGTCGGTTCCACCCAGAGCCCCGCCCCCTGCGCCGCGGCCCAATCGATCGCCTGCTGCAGGGCCACCTTGTTCGCCGAGGCCGTGTTGGTCACGGACACACCGAAGTCGGTGATCGAGCGCAACCCACGGCCCGAACCCGACTCCACGGCCGGCAGGAGGATGGGTACGAGGACGGCGAGGCTGACTCCCAGCGGGAAGAGGAAGGATCGGGGCTTCATAGGGGACCGGGAGGATCGGAGCAGGAACACCGCGCGCGATCAACCCGCCCGTGGCCAGCAGTTGCCATTTTGAGTTCAGCGGGCGGATCCCTGCAGACGCCGCTGTCTCGGAACCAACCCCGCCGGAGCTTCCTCGTCGACAGGGATTGCCTTTGGCCCCGGTCCCTTCCGCGCTATCGTCGGCCCACCCCATGCAGCCCGCGACTGACTTCCCTTCGGCCTGCCCACCCTCCCACCTCCTGATCCACCGCCTGCTCGACCGCCCGCTCGCCTGGTCGCCCCAGCAGAAGATCGTGTACCGCGACCTGCGCGAGTTCACGTACCTCGAACTGGGCGAAAGAATCCAACGGCTCGGCCACGTGTTGAAAGGACTCGGGGTCAAAGCCGGCGATCGCGTGGGGGTGATGGACTGGGACAGCCATCGTTACCTCGAGTGCTTCTTCGCGATCCCCATGCTCGGTGCCGTGCTGCATACCATCAACGTGCGCCTTTCCCCGGAACAGACGCTGTACACGATCCAGCATGCCGCCGACGAGGTGCTGCTGGTCCACCCGGATTTCCTGTCGCTCCTGGAGCACGTCGCCCCCCACCTCCCAAGGCTCCGGGCCGTGGTGGTTCTCCCCGACACGGGGAAGGCCCCGGACTCGGCGCTCCCGGTGGTCGGGGAGTACGAGAGCCTCCTCGCGAACGCCCCCGCACGGTTCGATTTCCCTGAGTTCGACGAGAACACCATCGCCACGCTCTTCTACACCACCGGGACCACAGGGGATCCCAAGGGGGTCTTTTTCAGTCATCGGCAGATTGTCCTCCATACCCTCGGCGCGGGTCTCGCGCTGACCGCGGTCGAGGAGCCCGTCTCACTGCGCGCCTCGGACGTGTACATGCCCGTGACCCCGATGTTCCATGTGCATGCCTGGGGGGTGCCCTACCTCGCCACCCTCCTCGGATTGAAGCAGATCTACCCCGGGCGTTACGAGCCACAGATGCTCGTGGATCTTCTCCACCGCCACCGCGTCACCTTCTCCCATTGCGTGCCCACGGTCCTGCAAATGCTCCTCCACCACCCCACTGCCAGCACCACCCGCTGGCCGGGCTGGAAGGTCATCATCGGCGGCTCGGCACTGCCGAAAGCACTGGCCCGGGAAGCCATGCACAGGGGCATCCACATCATGGGCGGATACGGCATGTCCGAAACGTGCCCCATTGTAGCCGTCGCGCAGTTCAAACCCTCCGACCAGGATCTCGACCCCGACTGCCAGATCGAGATCCTCACACGCACCGGATTTCCCGTTCCGTTCGTGCAGGTCGAGATCTTCGGCGCCGACGACCAACCCGTCGCCGCGGGAAGCGAGAAAGTCGGCGAACTCGTGCTCCGCGCCCCGTGGCTGACGCAAGGCTACTTCAAGGACCCCGCCCGTTCGGCAGAGCTCTGGCGCGAGGGCTGGCTCCACACCGGTGACCTGGCCTTCCGCGACCGGGAGGGGTACATCCGGATCACCGATCGGCTCAAGGACGTCATCAAGATCGGCGGCGAGTGGATCTCCTCCCTGGAGCTCGAGAGTGCACTGAGCCAGCATCCAGCAGTCAGGGAGGTGGCAGTGGTCGGCGTCCCGGACGCAAAATGGGAGGAGCGGCCCCACGCCGAGGTCGTGCTGCGCGAGGAACACCGCGCCCAAGTCACGGGACGGGACCTCCAGCGGTTTCTCCACGGCTTCATCGACCGCGGGGCGATCCACAAGCGCGCCATCCTGACCGAGGTGCAGATCGTCGAGACGATCCCCAAGACGAGCGTGGGCAAGGTCAACAAACGCATGCTGCGAGCCCGGCTCACCAGCTCCCGGCCCCCGCCTTGAGGCGCCCGGGGCCGCCCCCCACCCCGGTGCCGCAACGGATTCAGCGGGGAGTGGTCGGCAGGTCCTCCGGCATCGGTCGCCCCTTGGTCTCCGGCAGGAAGATCAGAGCCACCAATCCCACCAGGAAGACGAGACTCATCCAGGTGGCGGCATCCCGGAACGCGGCAATCTTCGCTTCCGGCGCCGTGGCCCCGGCCTTCAACCCCGCCTGCAGCTTGGCCAGGGTGAACGGCCCGCTCGCCGCAAGAAAACGCCCCACGTTGTAACAGAAACTCGTCCCGGTGCTCCGCAGGCGGGTCGGGAACAACTCCGGCAGGTAGATCGCGAAGCCGGCGAACAACGCCAACTGGCAGGCCCCCATCACCGCGCTCATCCAAATGTCGCCACGACCGTCGAACAACCGGAAGTAGCCGATCGTCGAAGCCATCGCCAGCACGAAGGCGATGGCGAAGGCCGGGCGCCGCCCCAATTTCTGGCAGAGCTGGGTCATTGCCAGCATGCCCACGAAGGCACCGAGGTTGAACACGATCGAGTTGACGCCGATCCAGATGCTCTTCGCTCCGGCGATCTGCTCCGAAGACAGGTTCTGCTCCCGGAGCGAACGTTCGATCACCGGACCGACCAGCTCAGGCGCGAAGAAACCAATCCCCCAGAGCCCCATCACACCGGCCACGCACAGCATCATCCCGAACAAAGCAGGCTTCCGCCACCGCGCCTCCCCGAAGAGCGATGCATAGGAACCGAAGGCCACCCCGGTCAGTCGACCCGCCTCCCGGGCGCGCACCCATTTCTCCGGCTCCTTCAACCGCATCTGGAGGAAGACACAGAGAAACGCAGGCAATGCCCCGACCAGAAACATCAGCTTCCAGGACCAGTCCGCCGAGATCCGCTGGCTCGCCACCAACTGACCCACACCCATGCTGATCAGTCCGGCGGTGACGTTCCCCACCGCCGACAACGCCTGGAGCGTACCC
The DNA here is from genome assembly GCA_038328885.1 of Verrucomicrobiota bacterium. Lineage (GTDB taxonomy): Bacteria > Verrucomicrobiota > Verrucomicrobiia > Limisphaerales > CAIMTB01 > CAIMTB01. Next base: position 6,395 of record JBBQML010000111.1, read on the forward strand.
AGCGCCCCCGTCCTCGAATCGTCGGGCAGGGCGTCCGCGATCAGCGCCACCGCCAGACCAAAGACACCACCCACCCCCAGACCCGTCACGAAGCGGTACACCGCGAAGTCGATCCAGCCCGTGGACAGCGCGGAAAGCCCCGTGAAAACGGAGTACATCAGCACGGTAACGGTCAGCGTCCGTGCGCGACCGACCCGGTCCCCGATGGAGCCGAAGAACAGGCCGCCCGTGGCCCACCCAGCCACGAAAATCGCGGTCGCATAGCCCCCGTACTCGTTCGGATCCATCCCCGGCGGCAACAACGCCTTCATCGCCGCGGGTCGCGCCAGGATGAAAAGCTGCTGGTCCAGGCAGTCAAAAAGCCACGCCAGACTAGCCATGCCAAAAACGAACCAGTGGTATCGGCTGAGCCCCCGCCACCACGGGCGGGAGCTAGGGGTGACTTCGGAATTCATGGACGCCCGCTGACTAACGGCATCCCCCGCGGAATCCAAGCCCGAACTCCGGATGCCTTCGGAAACGAAGAAAAAGCCTGCCGGTGATTCGGCAGGCTCGCTCGCTGGACGAAGGAATCGTGGACGTAAGGCGGGATGCCCCGCTGGAGCCTAACTCTTCGCCGACTCGGCCGGCCTCGCAGCCGCCACCGTCACCGGAAGATCCACCCACTCGAGAACCGCCTTCACGCTCGCATCGCCCCGTCGCGGGACCGCCAGACGAAAGATGCGGGTGTAGCCGCCCTGCCGGTCCCTGAACACCGGGGCGATCTTCTCGAACAGGATGCTGACGACGTCCTCCTCCTCGCGCCACTTCAGGCGTTCGGCCTTGCTCCGGAACAGGGACCGTGGCTGCTGGTGCAACCGGGCCGCAACCAGACGACGGCAGTGAACGTTCTCGGCAAGGCACTTCGCCTTGGCCTTTTCGTCGGCGGCCGCGCCCGCCGCGATCGTCGCGGCGTTTCCGCGCTTGCCGAGCGTGAGCATCCGTTCAGCCACCTGCTGGGTGGCCTTGGCCTTGGCCAGGGTGGTGGTGATACGACGGTGCTTGATCAGGCTGTTGACCATATTCGCCAGCATCATGTTACGATGCTGGGACGTGCGCCCCAGTTTGGCGGTACGCTTGAGGTGACGCATGGCTTAAATCGGGTTGAGATCTTCCTTGGGCGCTTCCATCAAGGCTGGGTCGATGTTCATACCCAGGGACAGCCCAAGCGCGGTCAGCTTGTCCTTGATTTCGTTCAGCGACTTCTTGCCGAAGTTGCGGTACTTGAGCATCTCGCTCTCGGTCTTCAATGCGAGCTGTCCCACCGTGGTGATGTTGGCGTTGTTCAGACAGTTCGCCGCACGCACGGAAAGCTCGATCTCGTTGACGGACATCAGGAGCAGCTTCTTGAATTTCTCCCGGTCCTCGTCCTCCTTGCCCTTCTCCTCCTCGAACTGGACGGCGTTCTCGTCGTAGCTGTAGAACGGCTCCAGGTGCTTCTTCAGGATCGAGCTCGACTGGACCAGCGCGTCCTGGGGTGTGACCCGGCCGTCCGTCCAGATCTCGATCACCAGCTTGTCGTAATCCGTTCGCTGACCGACCCGCGCCGCCTCCACGCCGTAACGCACCCGCAAAACAGGCGAGAAAATGGAGTCGATCGCGATCACCCCGATCGGCTGATCCAAGCGCTTGTTCTCATCCGCCGGACAGAAGCCCCGACCAACCTTCACCTCCAGCTCCATCTCCAGCTTCTTCTTGCGATCCAGCGTGCAGATCAACTGCTTGGGATTCACCACCTCGAGCTTGTCGGTGGTCTCGATGTCCCCCGCGGTGATCGCACCCTCCTTGTTCGCCGAAAGGCGCAACAACTGCGGCTCCCTGGTGAAGTGGCGGAACTTGACCTTCTTGAGGTTCAGCACGATCTCCGTGACGTCCTCCACCACACCATCCACCGTGGTGAATTCGTGCATCGCGCCATCCACCTTGAACGAAGTCACCGCCGCGCCTTCCAGCGACGACAGCAGCACGCGACGAAGGCTGTTCCCGATGGTGTAACCATAGCCCGTTTCGAATGGCTCCGCGGTAAACCGGGCATAGGTTTCCGTGGCGGTTGCGTCCTCCTTCAGCAACCGTTTTGGCATCTCAAAGCGACCTAATCTGACTGGCATTTTTTCCTTCTGGCAAATGTTAACTGCCCGCCAAAGCACTCCCTTGGCTCCGGCTGGCCCTCTATTCGCCACGGGCCGACCCCCCAAGGCCGGCCACGTTGTCTCGGTTTAGCGGGAGTAAAATTCAACCACGGTCTGCTCGTTCGCGATCGGCTGGATGTCCTCCCGGGTCGGCATCCGCACCACCGTCCCCTTCAAGCCATCCTTGTTCAGCAGCAGCCAGTCCGGCACCGGGCGGCTCGTGGACAACTCCAGGCCCCGAGTGGCCAACTGCCTCGAAACCGCATCGCCGCGCATTTCGACGACGTCGTTCGGCTTGGTCGCGTAGGACGCGATATCCACCTTGTGGCCGTTCACCTTCACGTGACCGTGCGAAATCATCTGCCGCGCGGCGGCCCGTGTGCTGCCCATGCCGAGCGAGTAGACGATGCTGTCGAGGCGTGTCTCCAGCAACTGGAGCATCTGCTCGCCAGTGACACCGCGTCGGCGTAGCGCCTTCTGGTAAACGCCGCGGAACTGGCGTTCCTGCAGCCCGTAATAGTAGCGGAGCTTCTGTTTCTCCAGCAACCCCAGGGCGTAGTCCGTGACCTTGCGCCGGGATTTCGGACCATGCTGTCCGGGAGCGTAATTGCGCTTCTCGAGGGATTTCGAGTAGCCGAAGATGGGAACCCCGAGGCGGCGACTGATGCGCACCCGCGGTCCGGTATAGCGTGCCATGAGCGTGTTCTCCTGCGGTAAAACGTTGTCTAAACGCGGCGTTTCTTGCGCGGCCGGCATCCGTTATGCGGAATCGGCGTGTCGTCCCGAATCGCGCTGATCTCCAACCCGATGGCCTGGAGGGCGCGAATCGCCGATTCACGGCCCGAACCCGGCCCCTTCACGCGAACCTCCACCTCCTTGAGCCCATGCGCCATCGCCTGTCTCGCGGCGTCCTGCGCCACCTGCTGAGCCGCGAAGGCCGTGCTCTTGCGCGAGCCTCTGAAGCCGACGCGCCCGGCGCAGGACCAACCCAGCAGGTTACCCTGCATGTCCGTGATCGAGACCTGAGTGTTGTTGAACGTCGCCAGGATGTGCGCCAACCCGACGGTGATGTTCTTGGAACCCTTCGCCCGGATGATCTTCTTGGGCCCGATGTCGGTCCCGAGGATCTCCGCCGCCGTGGGTGCGGTGCCGGCCACGGGCCCGACGGGTGCCGCCGCTGACTCCGGCCCGCCAGCCGCGGGGGCTGTCCCGGCGGAAGCGGGAGCTCCCGCGGGCGCCCCGGCCTCGCCGGCATGGGC
>JBBQML010000112.1:0-9786 GCA_038328885.1 Verrucomicrobiota bacterium
ACCTTGGGACAGGAGGGTGAACAGTACATCGTCAAGCTGACCACGTTCTACTCGGGCCGCTGGTTCGAGGACCGCAAGGACGATCCATGGGATCACGGCTTCATCGCCGATCTGACTGGCGAGTACCGCCTCACGGAGAATCACATTGTCCGGCTGAACGACAACTTCTCGTATTCGAGCGAGCCCACCATTCTGGATCGCGGCAACGTTGTGACCCTGCTGAGGGCCGACGGTACGAACCTCCGCAACACCGCGGACATGAGGTACGTCGGGCAGTTGACCCCGTTGTTCGGCTTGGAGGTGGGCTACCAGAACACCTGGTACGACTTCGAGCAGGAGGGCCTTGGCAGCTATTCGGCACTTCTGGATCGCTTCGAGCATCTGATTCGTGGTGAAACCCGCTGGACGCTTGCGCCGACCCTGGCTGGGACGCTTGGGTACTGGTACGAGTCGGTGGACTTCAATTCCGACGACGACATCGCGGTTGGGGTGCCTTCGGATAGCCGGAACAGTCAGTCGCACTACTTCGTCGCCGGCGGTGATTATACCGTTTCGCCTCACTGCTTCGTTTCCGTTCGTGGCGGCGTGCAGAACGTCACCTACGTGAATCTGCTGGACGAACCCGATCAGTGGAATCCTTTCGGCGACGTCTCGACGACGTTTGAATACGCTGAGGGTAGCTTCTTCCGGATTGGTGCGAAGTACGGCCGCAACCGGACCGATCTCGTCGGGGCGGTGGTGGCGGGCGAGGATCTGCCGATCACGCTGGATCAGGAGACGGCCACCGGATACGGGATGATCAGCCACAAGCTGACCGAGGTATTGACGGCGACAGCGTCCGGGCAGTTGCAGTACGGCACCTTCAACGGGGGCGTCTATGACAATGAGGCCGAGTCGCTGTACCTGGTCGGATTGACGCTCAGCTACCAGCTCAACCGGTACCTGGCGCTCGAGACGGGTTACAACTTTGACCGCGTCGACTCCGACGACAGCAACCGTTCGTACACGCGCAACCGCGTGTTCCTGGGTGTGCGTGGCAGTTACTGAACGCGTGCCATGGGGCGCTTGCTCGCCCTGTTCAACATGACTTGCAGTCGGGGGGAGGCTGGAGTCCTAATCTAGCCTCCCTTCTTTTTTATGGACAACTTCAAGGCGCCCGAACAGGCGGATTCCAAGCTTCACTTTCTCGATTACTGGCGGATCATTCGCATCCGTAAGACGGTGATTATCGCCGTCTTCCTGTTGGTGGTGATCACCACGACGGTGGTGACGTACCTGCTTCCGCCCACGTACATGAGCTCGACCCGGATCATGGTCGAGAAGGACAGTCCGGACATTCCGCTCCTGTCACAGATGACGTTCTCGGGGCCGCCGGATCCCTTCTTCCTCCAGACCCAGTTCGAGGTCATCCAGTCGAAGACCAACCTGTACAAGGTCATCGATGAACTGGATCTGAATCAGGAGTGGTCGCGTGAGTACCTTCGACAGGGGACACTGAAGACCCCCGAGACCTTCGAACTGCTGCGTGACAAGATCGACATTCGTCAGTACCGCAACACGACGATGATCGAGATTCGCGTCTACAGCCGGAACAAGGCTGAGGCGGCGCGGATCGCGAACAAGATCGCCGAAGTCTACCGCGATCGCCGGTTGAGCGAGCGTGGCGATATGGCGGCACGCGGCATCAAGCAGTTGACGGAGAGTCTGGCCGAGCAGCAGAGGAAGACGACGAGCCTGCAGTCCGAGTTGGACCAGATCAAGGCGGACAAGCGGATCACCGACATGGCGGCCGATTCCTGGAGTCAGGGGACCTTGGAAGCGGAGGCGGTGCGGCGGACGGACTATCTGAGGACCGACGTGCGCAGCCGGTTGGCCCGGACGAAGGCCACGCTGGATCGCCTCCGGGAGTTGGACCCGGAGACGCTGCGCAACGCGCTGCCCACGCTCTACGCCAATGATGTCCTGCTGAACGAGTCGTTGCAGAAGGACGTGGAGGCGCGTCAGCAGTTGGTGCGACTGGAGACCACTCTTTCGGAGGGGCACCCGGACATCAAAGGGTTGAGAAATCTGCTCGCCCAGATCAACCGCGACGTGGAAGCGCGGATCAGTGGCATCATGGAGGGCATGCAGACCCAGGTCGCAGCTCTGGAGCAGGAGCTCCTGCAGTTGGACGACGATGTCAAGAAGGCGATCAACGAGGACCTTCGTCGGGCCAGCGAGTATCAGCCTTACTTCGCGAAGAAGCGGGAGCTGGAGAACGAGAAGATCATGGCCGATGTGCTGACCCGGAAGCTGAAGTCCGAGGTCATCGACAAGGGGATCCCACGGCTTTCGCTGGTGCAGGTGACGGATCATGCCGAGGAGGGGCTCAAGCCCGTGAAGCCCAACATTCCGCTGAACATCGCGTTCGGTGTGGTGGTGGGCTTGATCGTGGGCATCGGCCTGGCCTTCTTCATCGAGTACCTGGACACTTCGGTGAAAACGATCGATGACGTCGAGCGCACCTTGCAGGCGCCGGTCCTGGGGGTCATTCCGCAGAACGTCGGTTCCCTGCTCGAGGAAGGGCCCGACAGCCCGCACGCCGAGGCCTACCGGGTGCTGCGAACCAACATTCTCTTCACGCGGAAGGACGAAACTTTCAACACGATCACGATCGTCAGCGGTGGTGCGGGCGAAGGCAAGTCGACCACCCTGTTCAACCTTGCGGTGGTGTTTGCCCAAAACGGCAACCGGGTGCTGGTAGTGGACTCCGACCTGCGGCGTCCCAGCATGCACAAGTTCTTCAAGGTCTCGAACACGCTGGGCCTGACGAATTTCCTGCTCGGCCAGAACAAACTCGAGGAAGTCATTCAGACGACCGCGTTGCCCACGTTCGACTTCCTGCCGAGCGGCAAGCTCCCGAGCAGCTCGATGGGGATCCTGAGCTCCCTGCAGATGAAGGAGTTGATCGCGGAGGTGAAGCGCCGCTACGACTTCGTCTTCTTTGATTCTCCGCCGATCATGGGCGTGAGCGACGCGGTGGTCCTGGCCAGCGAGGTGGACATCTCGCTGCAGGTGATCCAGTACCGCAAGTACCCGCAGGCCATGACCGTCCGCGCCAAGCAGATGGTGTCGAAGGTGGGCGGTTACCTCGTGGGTATCGTCCTCAACAACATCAACATGTCGCAGGACGAGAACTACTATTACTACAGCGGCTACTACTACGACTACTATCAGAGCCGGGAGAAGGATGAGTCGGGTGGCAAGTCGGAGAAGGGTGAGGAAGGTTCGGGGGGCGGCACCGGGAAGAACGGCGCTGCGGCAGGCTCGAGGATCGAGCTCAAGAAGAAGTATTGAATCGAAACACGATCATGTGGTCTTTCTTTGTGCGTGTTTGGGCGGGTGTCCTCCGTTCCCTGCTGCCGGTGGCGGCCGGAATTCTGGCCGGGTGTGCCAGCGACTCGGGAAGCTCGGGCGGCGCGGGGTCTAAAGGGGCTGCCCCGTTGGTCACCTACAGCGATGTGCTGAGCAAGGGTGATGCCGTCACGATCACCTTCTCCGGGAACCCGACGCCTCCGGAGGAGCAGGAGGAGCGGATCAAGGAGGATGGGACCATCAACCTCCAGTTCGTCGGACCCGTGGTGGCCGTTGGAAAGACGCCCGGTGAGCTGCAGAAGGAGATTCAGGCGCTTTACGTGCCGCGGTTTTTCGTACGCCTCACGGTAACCGTGAGGACGGAGAACCGCGTGTTCTTCGTGGACGGCGAGGTGCGTTCCCCAGGCCGCCTGGTCTACACGGGTCAGATCTCGGTGCTGCGAGCCATTGCCTCCGCTGGTGGGTTCACGGACTTCGCTGCCCGCGGTCGCGTTGAACTGGTCCGCGGGACCGGGGAGATCATCAAGGTGGACGCCCGGAAGGCACGCAACAACCCGAAGCTCGACCCGCTGGTGGTTCCCGGGGATTCGATCATTGTCCCGCGTCGGAGCCCCTTCGGTCGCTGAATCGAGACGTGGTGTCCGCCGCGCTCTTTCAGTTGTCGGTGCAAGTTCCCGGCGCGCGGCGGATCGTCGTTGATCTGGTACCCCTGCCTTTCCTGGTGGGGCGTCACCCCCAGGCTTCCCTGGTCCTCACGGCAGCCGGCGTGTGGGACCGTCATCTCCGCTTCGACCTGGACGCTGGGGAGGGTCTGGTGATGACCTCGGAGGCGGGGGCCCTGGTGTCGCGGTTGGGGGAAGTGGTCGAGCGGTACCGGGTGCGGAACGGAGATGAACTTCAGGCCGGCGCAGCGCGGTTGCAGGTGGTGGTCGCGGCGCCTGAGCGGCGTTCGCTCGTCTTCTGGGAGGTCATTCTCTGGAGTTTGCTCGCTGTCGTCCTCGCCACCCAGATCGCGGCGGCGGCGTGGCTGCTGCGGGGGTGATTCGGCTTGGGTCGGAATGCCCTTGCGCTGCGGTGGGTGTGTGCACGTGACGCCACCGGTTCAGCGGTTCCCCGGATCGGGGTGGGTCAGATCAGTTCACACCCCAGCGCGTGTTTTTGAGGAAGGCGAGCAGGTCCGCGAGCTCCTGCCGACTGAACTGTTCGTCGAGGCCGGCCGGCATGGTGCTCAGCGCACCCAGGCGGAGTTCCGTGATGTCCGAGCGACGAAGGCGCACTTCGGCGCCGGGGCCCGTGGCCAGCACGATTTCATCCGGGGTGTCCCGTCGCATGACGCCGCTGTACTCCTCCCCATCGCTCGTCGAGGCGATCCAAGGTTCGTAGCTGCGGACAAGGCTGGCGCTCGGGTAAACCAGCGCCTCGAGCAGGTCCCGATCGGTTCGAACCTGGCCGATCGCGGTCAGGTCGGGACCGAGATCGCCGCCGAGATACCCGAGCCGATGGCACGACGAGCAGGCTGCCTTGGCGCTGTTGAAGAGGGTCTGGCCACTGCGTACCTGGCCGGTGAATTTCTGGACCTCCACCAGCAGGGCATCGAGGCGGGCCCGGTCCTGGGCGGTGTCCGTCTGCTGAGCCGCGAGGAGTAGGTCCGCGGCTGCCTGAACCGGGGCCGGGAACTTCGCCAACTGCGGCTTGAGGTCCTCCGCCCGGAGCGCTCGGAGCGCCTTGGACTGCTCGAGCGCGGCGAGGAGTCGGGTGCCGAGGGCCTGATCACCGCCCGGCGAGAACGCGGCGAGGATGCGCGAGAGTTCGAGCGGGCCCGCGGTTGGCAGGGTGCCGGTGAGGGCGTGAAGTTGCGCCGGAACGAGCTTGAGGCGGCCGACGGCGTTGGCCGCGGCCAGTCGTTCCCCGGGCGGACGGGCGGGCTCGAGCGCGGAGAGCACCGCGGCCAGCTCAGGGGCATCGACCGCGGCTCCTGCGGGTAGGCCGCCCAGCGCATCGAGGCGGAGTGCCGTGGGTTGGGCGTTGTCCCGGGCGAGGGCGTGGAGCGCGGCGGTCCAGGCCGGATCCCCGTCCTTGGGGAAGGGGAGGCCCCGGCCGGCGCGGAGCGCCGCGGACCTGATGTCGGCGGGCCGGGCGAGGCCAACCGCTGCGAGCAGGGCAGACCGCCAGCCTTCGGGGAAGGCCTTCACCCCGGCATCCCCCATGGCGCGGAGTGCTGCGATGATCGATTCCGGGCGATAACCGGCCACCGTCACAACCTCGGCGAGGAAGGGCTGACCCTCGGTGGTTTGGGCGAGAAGCGAGAGGAGTTCCTCCCAGCCGGTCTTTTCGGTCTGCGAGGTGCCGGGTGCCGTCAGGCGGGCTCGAAAGTGCCCGGCGAGGGCTCCCCCCCACTGGGGGTGGCGTCGGGCCACCCAGCGCGCCGTTTCCCGGAGCGGAGCCTCGCTTGCCGTGAGCAGGGGAACCACGTCCGTGGCCGCGAGCGCGGGCCCCCCGGGGCCGATCTGTTCGAGAACCAGGAGCGCCGCGCGGCGTATGGCCGGGTCGGCAGCCGTCAGGAATGGACGCGTCTCATCGGCCGCGCCGATTTCGATGAGGGCGAACGTCAGGCTGTGCTCGAGGAATCTGTCCTGGGTGCCCGTGGCGCCGATGGCGGCAAACAACGTTGGGATTGAGTTCCGGTCGCCCAGGCGACCGAGGCCTTCAGCGGCAACGCGAACCAGGTGGGCGGCTTCGGGGGATGTCGTGGCGGCTCCCACCTGACGTTCGAGGGTCTCGCGGAAACGTGCCGCGGAATCCGGTTGGGCGGCGAGCGCAGCCCGCTTCAGAGGCACGATTGGGGAAGCCTCGTCGAGTTGAGGCGGTCGCGCGGCGAAACGCCCATAGGCCACCGTTCTCGCCAGTCCTGCCAGCGTCGGTGTCCCCGCCTTGCGGACGCGGTAAATCGCCCCGAGAACATCGACCTTCGCCAGTTGAGAGCTGGGACAACAGAGCTTGTACCAGCCCCCGGTGTCCACCACGAGCAGCGAGCCATCGACATCCTCGAGGACGTCGGTGGGGCGGAAGTCAATCAGGTCGGACACCAGGAAGTCGCTGTCCTCGGTCCGAAACGTGGCGCCCTCGGGCTGGATCACGTGGCGGGTGACTTTGCGGAGATTGAACAGGGTGCCGAACAGGTTCCCCCGGTACGCGGGGCCGAAGGAATCGCCCTCGTAGCGCATCAGGGCGCAGGCGGCGGCCGGGCCATACTGGGTGAGGGCCGGAAGGAGGTCGCCGGTGCGCCGGACCATGGGTTCGTTGACCACGTCGTTGACCTTGCCAAAGACGCCGCCGTAGACGGCGTGGGCGAGGCCGTCCCGTCGGCCGGGTTGGCTGAGGTCGAGGAAGGTGCTGATGACGATCGGCTCGCCGGTGGTGGTAAAGGCGACTTCGACCGGGTTGTCCATGCCGCCGGACATCACGCTTTCGAGGCCCGAACCGTCGGGCCAGGCGCGGAAGACGTGGGCGCAGCGGTCGGTGATCGCACGGCCCCTGGCCTCCTTGAGGTCCAGCCGGGCGAACGCCCCCTTGGTCCAGTAGAGCATCCCCTCGGGGCCGAGATAGGGCCCGTGCACGTCGTTGGCGCAGCCCGTCAGCACCTGGCCCTGGTACCACTCGACGCGCTCGTCCGCGATTCCATCGCCGTCGGTGTCGGTGAACTTCCAGATGCTCGGGGGGCCGGCGACGTAGACGGAGCCGTTGTGCCAGAGGCAGCCCTGCGGGAACATCACCCGGTCGGCGAAGACCGAAGAGGTTTCGAATCGGCCGTCGCCGTCGGCGTCCGTCAGTCGCAGGATGCGGCTCTGGGGGTCCTTCAACTGTTCGGCCGGGGGTTTGTTGGAGCCGGAAGAATCGGTGACGTACAGCCGGCCCTGGGGGTCGAAGGACCCGGCGATGGGCCGCGGGGCGAGGTGGTTGTCGGCGACCAGTTCGATGGTGAAGCCTTCCGGGAGGGTGAAGGCATGACCATTGAGCCTGACTTCGGCGGCCCCGGTGGTTTGAGGCGGCGACGGGGCGAGGAGGGCGAGCGCGAGCGGGAGTGGGAGTGCCGACCGGGGTTTGAGCGGACGTGACATGCGCGATAAGGATTTCTGCAGCAGGTAAGCAAAAGCCCGCTGCGGGGTCACGTAGCAACTCGCCGCCCGGCTACTTCAGGCTGCCCGGGAGGCGGTCCAGGGTGGCCTGTGCGGTTCGCAACAGCGCCGCGGTGGACGCGGGGTTCAGACCCTCGCCGAGGGGGAGGCCGGGGAGGAACTCGGCCTGATGGAAGGGGAGGCAATGGTTCCCGTTGACCATGATTCCGAGGAACTGGCCGGTCTTGGTGAGGGCGAGGTCGCCACGGCGCGGGCTGAACTCCCCGAGCAACCGGCGCACCGTCGAACGTTCCATCTCGAGGTAACCCGGGTTGTCGGTGCTCAGGTGGAAGCCGCATTCCCCGTAGTAGGCTTCCTCGCCACCGATGACGACGGCTTCCGAGAACTGGGCGGGATCGGTGGACACGTCGTAGATGCGGACGCCCAGGGCTTGGGCGGCCGTTTCGTCGATGGGGATGACGACGACGCGTGGGTCGCGGCGGACGAGCGCGAGTTCCTGTCCCTTGACCCGTTGATCCAGGCGGCCCACTTCGGCGCTGAGGGAGGTCCACGGGGAATCGGGGGGCCAGATGCGGAGGGCGACCGCCTCGATGTGCAGGACGACGAAGACGCGGTCGTCGCGGCGGACGAGGACGGTGGAAGCATCGCGACGCCGGGTGGTTTCGCCTCCGAAACCGGTGCGGGTGAGGCCGGCAGTGTCGACACGAACCCGGTTGCTGAGGAAGCCCGAGTAGATGGTGTTGGCGGGGAGGCGGATCTGGCGATCGATCTGCTCGCGGATGGCGGCGGACTGTTCGCGGATGGCGGTGGATTCCTCCTTCAGGGAACCGACGTTGGTGGCCAGCTCCGAGGTGGTCTGGAGGAGGATGGTCTTCTCCGTCTCGGCCTGGACGAGCTGCTGGCTGAGGTTGGTGACGGTCTGGCGGACGGAGCGGGCTTCGACGGTGGTCTCGCGGAGTTCGAGGGCGAGCAGTTGCTTTTCCTCGGAGAGTCGCTCGCGGGTTTCGTCGAGCTTGAAGATGCGCTCCTGCATGGTGCGGGAATCCTCGCGGCGCCGGGTCAACTCCTCCTCGATGACCGAGAGGCGGGCGTTGGCGGCGGCGGCCTCACGGACGGAATCGGTGAGGGCGGACTGGAGGGAGCCGGTGCTGTCCCTGGCGGTCTCGAAGGCTTTCTGGAGTTCGCGCACACTGGCTGCGGCTTCGCCCTGGGATCGTTCGAGCCGGGCGCGTTCCTCGGCGAGCCGGCGGGCCTCGATTTCGGCCTGCTGGAGGCGACGCTCCGTGGCGGTCAGGGCCTGTTCGCGTTCGGCGAGGGCGCGGAGGCGCTCGGCGAGTTGGGCGGAGGTGGAGGCGAGGGCGTTGGTGAGGGCCTCCCGCTGCTCACGTTCGAGTTCGAGGGCGGTCTCGAGCGTGGCGAGCATGTTGCTCATCGCCGGTGCCGCCACGGTGCGGGCCGGCTCGGTCACGGGGGCGGTGGCACCGGACGGGGGGCTGTCGAAGTTGACGAACGACAGCAGCGTCAGGATCAGGAAGTCGCAGATGACCAACAGGGCCGAGCGGTTCATGGCTGCTCGTTGGAGGCGGAGTCGAGGATCAGTTGCTGCCGGTAGGAGCGGACGTGCATCACCTTGAGGATGAAGCAGAACAGGATCCCGAAGAGGGTGGACGAGTAGGAGGCCATGAGGCTGACCTCGTCGAATCCGGTGAGCCGGAGGACGAGGGCGAGGACGCTTCCGCCGATGCCGATGTAGAGCGGGGCATCGAACAGGGATTCCTCGTTGTCGAGGAGGCGCAGCTTGACGGTGTCCTCCACCGGTTGGTTGCGGATGTAGCGGAGCCGGCTCAGGCCAATGAAGTACATCGCGAGTTGGATCGCGAAGAAGACGGCCAGCATTCCGAGGATTTTCTCATTCATGGCGGGGTTGGTGACACGGGGCAGTTCGGTGCGCAAGCGCACGCGGAATCCGGGTTGGGCCACCGCAGCGGCCACGCCGGAGAGGGAGGAACGAGTCAGGATGAAGCGCTCCGAGACGAGGAACAGGGCGACCAGGCTGGTCAGCGTGAGGATGGTGAGAACTGCGTAGTCGGGATGGGGCTGGAAGCGTCGCTGGGAATCGCTCAAGGACCCTCGCCGGGCGAACCAGAGGCCGAGGAACAGGAGGAACATCCCGTCGGCCCAGAGCAAGTAGCGGGCGAACAACGCGAGCCGGGGAGAGCCCTGGGTCATCCGGGCCACCGGGGCCAGGAGGCTGCCAATGAGGGGAAGCCCGGCGAGCGCCTGTCGAGGCCCCGGC
>JBBQML010000113.1:0-9713 GCA_038328885.1 Verrucomicrobiota bacterium
GCCGGCCTCACGCCGGGCAACGCCTACAAGCTCCAACTCCTGTTCTTCGAGAGTTGCTGCACGCGCGGATTCGATGTTCTGGTCAATGACCAGTTGGTAGTGGACGAGTTCGCCCCCTACGTCGTCCAGGGTGGTATCGGCTCCCTGAACGCGGGTGCGGCGATCGTGTATACCTTCACCGCCGCCAGCGCGGATTTCCATCTCTCCCTCCGCGGTGCCACGGTCACGACCCCGGCATACACCGATCGCAACGCGATCCTGAACGGTCTCACGCTTGAGGACCTGGGTCGCGCTCCGCAGGAGATCAAGGTTACCGGCTCCCAGCGCACTGCCACCGCGTTTGTGGTCACCTTCACCAGCGAGAGCGGCAGGAGCTATCGGCTCGAGCACAAGGAGTCTCTCTCCGACCCAGCGTGGCAGTCCGTCGGCACCGCCACCGCGACCGGAACCTCCACGGTGGTGACCGACAGTTCTGCCGAACGGCTCGGCAAGGGCGCCGGTTTCTACCGCGTCAGCGCCCAGTAGGCCGCCAGCCGAGGCCCCAGCCGGCGGGCTTCTCCAGGCAATCCTTGAACAAGGCCGTCGTCTACGGCGCGGCGTCCTCGATCGGGAGCGGAACAAGCAACTCCGGGACATAAACACCGGCTATCCGGCGCGCGATGTGGGCGGGGTCGGCGCCCCTTCGGTTCACCAGCACCACCACGGCGAGGCGGTCTTCCGGGTAGATGCCAAGGAAGCTGGTGAACCCGGTGGCATGGCCGCCGGTGTGGCTGATCTCGCGGTGGCCTTGGACGCGTCCGATTCCCCATCCGAGCCCGTACCCCGTGGTTTGGCCGTCGCTGAGCCGGGCCGGCGTCCAGGCCTCGGTGACCGTCTCCGGTTTGAGAAGTTTCGAGGACATCATCGCCTGTGCCCAAAGCGCCAGGTCCGGAGCCGTGGAGAGTACTCCTCCGCCGCCGTACGAGAGGATCGACTCGGCGATGAAGTCGCCCCTGCGGAATTCCAGCCCGGTCCAGGAATAGCCCGAGGCCCGATTCGGGACGACCTGCGTGAGGCTGACAGGGCGGGAGTTCGTCATCGCCAGCGGGAGAAAGATCCGCTCGCGCAGGAAATCACCGTACCATTTTCCGGAGAGCTTCCGGATGACCATGGCAAGCAGGTGATAGTTGGTGTTGCTGTAGGCGTACCGTTCTCCCGGGGGGAAGTTGAGGGGCCGCGCTGCCGTGGTCCGCAGGACCTCCGCCTCCGTCACCTCGAGCCGAAGACTCGCGGTCGGCTCGTTGATGAAGTCCTTGATGCCCGACGTGTGATTCAGCAGGTGTCGGAGGGTGATCGTGTTCCAGCTCTGGGGGGTTCCTTCGAGGTGCCTCGCGATCGGATCGTCGAGGGAGAGCTTGCCCTCCTGGGCCAGCAGGAGAATGGCGGCCGCGGTGAAGGTCTTGGTGATGGATTGGATCTGGAAGATCGTTTCCGTCGTTGCCTTGACCCCATGTTCCAGATCCGCGAATCCGGCGGCGGCAGTCCTGGTGACGACGCCGTCGTGCACGACCGCCACCGCGATGCCGGGAAGATGCTGCCTGCGGATCTCGGCGCCGAGCAGGTCGTCCACCGCATCCGCACGAACTGATGGTGCGTCAGGGAGGAACCCGAGGAGCAGGGTGGCGAGCAGAAACCCGGACCACGGGGTATTCATGAATCGTGGATGTGCTGCGGGCGCGAGGCGCTACCGCCCAGCCGTTCGGGCCCGCCCGATCTTCACCAGGACGACCGCGTGGCGGCCGACTTCGGTCGTGAAGGCATCGCGGAACCGGCCGAGATCCTTCTGTCGCCAGAGATCCCGCACGGGCTGGCGTCCGGTGAGCCCGAGCGCCTCCCAGGTTGCGGTGATCGGGGCCGGGAACTCACCCCGGTTGCCCAGGCCAACGGCTTGGGTGCCGTCGGCCAGGTCCTTCACCATGAGGAAGGTTTCGTCGCTCAGGGTGATCACGCGGCCACACTGGCCGAGCGGATCCTGGTCGACCTCGATGACCTCGGGATTGCAGAGAACGCCGAGCGTGAAGGCGTCCAGCTTCCGCATGTCACCGCTGTAGAACAGGGGTGAAGCGCTGAGGCACCACAGCGACATGAAGGCGTACTGTTCACTCGGTGTGAGGTCACAGGGACGGGGTTCGCCCATGCCCTGGGCCTGGCCGATCCAGCCGATCTGCAGGTAGTCCGGGTCGTTCCAGGCCCCTGGCTTCGACCAGGCGCGGTGCTCTGCGTTCTTGAGCGCCACTTCGAAAATGCGCTCCAGTTCGAAACCAAGATCGCCGGCGGTGCGCCAGGATTGGCCGCCGACCTCCGCTCCCCATTCCCAGACGTTGCCCATGCCGTACTGGCAGAGGTTCAGCAGGATGTCCCGCGGTTGTTCGCGGAGGAGTTGTCCCATGCGGATGTAAGGCTTCTTGAACTTCACGCGCTCCGGGTCGGTGTCCTTGGCCGCGATCTCCCCGTAGGAGCACCAATCGTGTTTCAGGAAATCAAACCCCCAGGCGGCGAACTGGCGGGCGTCCTGTTCTTCATGCTGCCACGAACCGGCGAAACCTCCGCAGGTGAGCGGGCCCGGCGAGGTGTAGAGGCCCGCCTTCAAGCCCAGTCCATGGAGGTAGTCGGTCAGGCCTTTCATGTCCGGGAAATGACGGTTCGGGATCATGTTTCCCGCCGCGTCGCGCAGCGGGCCTACCCGCAGCGGGTCCCGGTGCTTCGGCGCGTTCATCCAGCAGTCGTCGATGTTCACGTACTCGTAGCCCACGTCCGCCATGCCGCTGGTGATCATCGCATCCGCCGCCTGCCGCATCATGGCGTCGGTGATGCGGTCGTAGTGGGCGTACCAGTGGTTGTAACCCATCGAGGGGGTCAGCGAGAGGGTGTCCCCGGCCACGATCTCGAACCCGCGTGCCGAGTGTCCGTGCCCGTTTCGGGCTCGCAAGGTTACCGGGTATCGGCCGGCGGCGGGCGCTGTCCCGGTCACGATTCCGGTGTGCGGGTCAAGTCGCAGCGTGTCCGGCAAACCGTCCGCGGAGAACTCCAGGGGGCGCTCGCCTTGGGTGGGCACCCGGTAGAGGAAGGGATGGCCGGGCCGACAGCCGTAGACCAGTGGCCCGTTGAGGCGCGGTTCGGGGCCGGGCGTCGGCGTCAGAACCGTCCACTCCTCCGCCGGCACCGGTCGCGGGATGGCCACCGGCTTCGCCCCCGCTTTCATGTCCAGCCAGGCGTCCGCCCAGTCCGCATGGTCGAACGAGTTGTTGTCCCCTCCGTCCAGGACCTCGAGGAGCAGCGTCTTGACCCCGTGGAGGGGCACCTCGACCGGCACCGCCGGGTCACCGGTCCGCATGACCGCCGACTGGAACATGCGACGGCCGTCCGCGGTGATCCGGAACTGGACGGAGCCCGGTCCGTTGGCGGCGTCGTCGAAGCCGATCCAGGCCGTGAACCGTTCGGCCTGGCCCGCGAGGTCGATCCAAAAGCTGCTGTGGGCGTGGGTGCCTACGCCGTGGGTGAACGTGCGACCAGCGATAGTGAGGGGCTTTTCACGGATCGATCGGTTGATCTGCGGTCTGCCCCAGCCTTGGCGCACCGGGCTGAGGTCCAATTCGTGGAGCCCGACGCGGTCGGCGGCGGTGGCGGCGGTGGCGGCGAGGGAGGTGACGGCAAGGAGCAGGGGAACGCACCAGCGCCACCGGGGGTTGCAGGGTCGCGCTGAGTCGCCACCACCTCCCGGTCCCCCGTCGCGGGGGCGGGCTTCGATCGCCGGCACAACGGGCCCGACTTGACGAGGCCATCCGCGGAGTCGGCGAGTCGACGTGGGTTCGGTGGGCGAGGTGTGCAGTTTCATGGCGCGGGGATTTCGGGACGGTGGTTCCAGGCGTAGTCGCGGAGGGCGAGCAGGTTGGCGGGGGGTGTATCGCGCGGGACCTCGCATCCGGCACCCACGATGAAGCGCGCGCCGGCTGCACGGTGGCAGTTCGCGGTGGCTGCGGCGATGCTGTCGGGCGACCCATTCCGCAGGACAGCGACGGGGTCGAGGTTGCCTAGCAGGATCTGGTCCGGGCCCATCTGCTGCCGGCCCTCAGCGACGGGGGAGAGCCAGTCGAGATCGACGATCGAGCAACCCAGGCGGCCCATGCCGCCCAGGCAGAAGCGCGTATTGCCGCAGATGTGGAGCCGTGCCCGACCTCCCAGGGCGCGGATGCCGTCGACGAGTCGCTTTTCGTAGGGCCAGACGAATTCCTCGTAGAGCGCCGGTCCGATCAGCGACGCGGCGGCGTCGCCGATGCCGATGAGGTCGGCGCCGGCCTCGAGTTGGGCTTTGGCGAAGCGGAGGCCCAACTCGAGGCAGTACCCGAAAAGATCGTGCACAAACCCTGGATCATCGAAGAAGTCCAACATCAGGTTGTTGAGGCCGCGGAGGTCTGCGGCCTCGGCGCAGGGGCCTTCGATCCAACCTTCCACCAGCAGTTCACGTCCGATCTGCTCCCGCAGGCAGGCGACGGCCTGGATGCCGTTGTGCATGCGGCCCCCGCCGAGCGGGTCGGGGACTTTGAGCCGGGCAAGCGAGATCCGGTCGGCGAGCAGCGGCGTTTCCTCGATGATGGCTGCGGGTTGGTGATCGAAGTATTCGAGCTTCGCCCCGCAATCGGCGGCCTCCCGCCCGGGGTCCGACATCGTGTTGACGTAGTCGAACCCGAACTCCTCGGCGGTGCGGATCTGTCCCTCGACGAGCACCCGGTGGTCGGTCTCGTAGTCAAGGTAGCGCGCGCCGATGAGGTCGGCGGCGAACTGCATGGTGATGGGCATGAACGGCAGGCGATCCACCGGCTGGCCGTTGAGGTGGGCGAGAACGCGTTCGCGCGGAGTCATGGCAGTCGAAGGTCAGAGGTCAGAGGTCAGAGGTCGGAGGTCAGTGATCCGTGGACGAGGGCCGGGGTGAGGACCGTGGCTTGGGGCGGGTCCTTTTATCCGGTTCGGCCTGGTGGGAAGGCTCTCCATGGGTTGGCTTTCTCTTGCCGTTTCCCGGTCGGATCCTGTCGATCCTGCCCATCCTCGTTCGATCCCCTCGGGCCTGGGGCCTCATCGGCGTCACCACGGGGTTGCGCGGGAGGGGCGTTCCTGCGATGGGAGGGGCGTGAAGCCCTTTCCCGCCCTGCTGCCCGGCGCCGTCTGTGTCTTCCTGACCCTGGTCGCGCCCGTGCGGGCGGACCTCCGACTCGCCCGCGCGGGGGAGACGGACTATGTGATCCTGCGGGAGACCGCGGCCCCCGAACCTGAGGCCAACGCCGCGCGAGAACTCGCGAGCCACCTGAAGGAGATCGTAGGGGCCGAGTTCCCGATCTTCTCCCCAGGTGAGGAAATCCCGCGCCACGCCATCGTGGTGGGGGCGGGTCCAACCGCCCGGCGGCTCTTCCCGGAAGTGCCGTGGGACGAACTGGGGCCGGAGGAACTCGTCATCAGGACGAAGGGTCGCCGACTCCTGCTTGCGGGGGGGAGGCCACGCGGGACGTTGTACGCCGTCAGCCGATTCTTGCAGGACACGTGCGAGGTCCGGTGGTGGACGCCGTGGGCAACGCAGGTGCCGAAGGACGCAGACCTGCGAATCCCCCGATTGGAGATCCGGTCGAAGCCGGCGTTCGAGGCCCGTGATCCGTTCTGGTTCACGGCCTTCGATCGCGCCTGGGCGGTGAGGAACGGTTCGAACAGCGAGCACGCCAAGATCCCCGCGGAGTGGGGCGGCGCCGTCCGTTACCGCGGGTTCGTTCACACCTTCGATCTACTGGTCCCGCCGGAGGAACACTTCGCGCAGCACCCCGAGTGGTACAGCCTGGTGAAGGGCAAGCGGACCGCCGACCGGGCCCAGCTTTGTCTCACGAATCCCGAGCTGGAGGATTTTCTGGTGGGCCGGGTTCGACAGTGGCTGAAGGAATCGCCGGAGGCCTCCATTGTCTCGGTCTCCCAGAACGACTGGTACGGCGCCTGTGAGTGTGCCTCGTGCAAGGCCTTGGACGACGCGGAAGGCAGCCACGCAGGGACGATGCTGACGTTCGTGAACCATGTCGCGGCACGGTTGGGGCCGGAATTCCCGGAGGTCGCCTTCGATACGCTGGCGTACCAGTACACGCGCCAACCCCCGAAGACGGTCCGACCGTTGCCGAATGTGATCGTCCGGCTCTGTTCCATCGAGTGCAACTTCCGCGAGCCGCTCGACCACCCGAGCAACGCGAAGTTCGCCGAGGACATCCGCGGCTGGTCGAAGATCTGCAACCGGCTCTACATCTGGGATTACACGACCGATTTCGCGCATTACGTCCAGCCGCACCCGAATTGGTATGTCCTGGGCCCGAACCTGCGCTTCTTCCAGCAGCACCAGGTCAAAGGGGTGTTCGAACAGGGAGCCTACCAGTCTCCGGGCTCGGAGATGGCCGAGCTGCGGTCCTGGGTGCTGGCCCGGCTGCTTTGGGATCCCTTCCAGGACGATCGAGCGCTGATCCGGGAATTCGTCGAAGGCTATTACGGCGCCGGCGCCGCGCCGCACGTTCTGCAGTACCTCGACCTGATGCACCGGGCTTCCGAGGGGTACACGCTGGGCTGTTTCTCGAAGACCGACACGCCGTTTCACCGGTTCGCCACGCTGCGCGAGGCGGAGCGGCTGTGGGAGCAGGCCGAACGGGAGGCTGCGGCCGACCCGGATGAGTTGCTCCGCGTGCGCCTGGCCCGGTTGCCGTTGCGGTATGTGTGGCTGACCCGGTGGACCGAGTTGCACCGTGAATGCGCCGAAGCCGGCCTGGAATGGCCGCTGCCGGCCTCACGGAAGGCGGTGGCTGAGGCATTCGCGGCGTTGGCGCGAGGCGCGGAGGGCGCCCCCTGGACGCGGATCACCCATCTCCGGGAGGCGGGGCTGACGGTGGACGAGTTCGTGGCGCGCTATGCGGTGGATCCTTGAACGAACTCACTTGGCCAGCCTGACCGCCTCCCCTTCCTGCCATTGCGCGATCTGTCCCGGGCCGGCGGGGAGAGGCCACACGGCATCGAGCCCCCGCCACCAGAAGGCAGTCGAGCGATCGTCGGGGGGCAGGCTGGGATCCCCGCCGTCGTCCTTGGCGTTGTCGCCGACGCTCCACAGCACGAAGGACGTTCCATCCGCTTCGCGCCGGTAGCGCAGGGGTTGGCCGTCCATCCGGTCGATTGGCACCTCGTCGAGAAACCTCGGCACCAACTCGGACAGGGATTCCGGGAGGCGCCCGTGGTGCAGTTGGTGGCGTCGCACGGCGATGCCGGTCGCGTGGAGGGCGCGCTCGGTCTCGACGCGGAACCCCCGGACGGCGCCGAACACGAGGTTCTTCAGCGCCGCCGCCGCATACGGCGATCGCAGCCGGTCGTACCACGACGCCGGCTCGACGAAGGGGAGAATCTCCACACCCTCGAGGCTGGCCATCGAACCCCGGCGCACGGCTGCCCGTTGTGATTGCAGCACGGCGTCCAGGGCTTGGAGGTAGAAGGCGACCGCGTGGTCGCCCCAGGCAAATCGCCACAGCGGGAAGAGAACCTTCCGGCGGAGGTCCCCGCCGAAGCGTTCCGCGAGTTGGCTGGCGAGACCGATCGCCTCCTCGACGTTCCCGGGCATCTCCAGGTCGGGCTGAGGGTCGGGGCCGAAGGGTTCTTCGGGGTTCGACCACACGTCTGCCAAGCGCTGGTTGGACGGGTCCCGGAACTCCTGCAGTGCCAACGCCCGTTCCCCTTCGAGGCTGCGCACCATCGCCTCCACGAAGCGGGTCGACGGCAGCGCGGCCTGGAGTCGCGCCAGTTGGGGCTCCGTCCAGGGCTGCGCATGCACCACCGCCCAAGTGCGGCTGCACGCGATACTCGCGCAGGCGACCCGGACGAGTTGGCTGATCAGGAGGGGTTCCGTCGCGAGATCCGATTCGAGGGTCCGCATGGCCTCGAGGTCGGCTACCGCCGCGTCCAGGTCGCCACGCTGGCTGGCCTCGGCCGCCGAGAGGCTGAGAGCGGTCACGCTGCTCTTGATCGGAGAAAGGTGGGTCAGGCGGAGGTTGGCGAAACCTCCGGCGGGGTCGAGCCTGGCCCGGCGGGTGGGCCGCTCCAGCGCTATGGCCAGCAGCTCCAGGTCGCCCTCGTGCCGACCGAGCCAGGCTTCGACGTCCGCCCAGGTGTTGCTACCCCGGGTGCCCGGCCACCAAGCGAGCCCCTGCTGAGGCAGGGCTCGGCCGGGGGCCAGCAGCCGGATACCCGGCGGCAGGAGGTTGCCAGCGTCCGTCATCCGCTGGGTTGCCGCGATCAGGATCGCCATCCCATCCGTGCCTGGCGGGGGAGGGGGCGCGGCGAGGCGGTCGAACTCGAAGACCTCGCCCCGGCCTTCGAGTTGCTGCAGCACGGCGGCGAGTTGGGTCCGACCCCGAAAGTGCTCGGTCACGAGAACGCCGGCGGGGATCACCACGAACATCAGCAAGCCGAGGAGCAGGGCTTTGCGGAGCATCGCTGCAAGCTAGCGGGCGCGGGTGGCGGGCACAATCCCGGCGAAAGACCTCTGGGGGGGGGCGGAGTATCGGAAACGCCTCCTCTGCTCCGCATCCGATCCGCTCTGAGCGTCCGAGACTCTGAACAAATACCTGTACCAGAACTTGTTATGCAAGAAACGGCTCGAACAGGAACCCCCCCGCTCAGTCCTATCCCCTCGAGGCGGTAGAACCAAGGTCGGGACCCTGGTAATTGTAAGGAATCCCGACGCGCGACCCTGAGCGGTCGGAATCCCTTCAAAATGTTATACACCAAAGCTTTATAGCTGAATTCTGCCCCGTAGCCGTCGGCGGGTTTAACAATCCTCCTGCTCCCCCCACCGCCCGTGGGAGAGAGAACAACTCTATGCAAACGGCCGTACACGAACCCCTTATAGGCTATCCGGAAGGCCGGGTTCCTTGGCTGGCACGCACACTGCTTCATGGATGATGTCTTCAAGGCGGGTTCGCGGTGCGATTCCCGGTCTTGGGGGGAGACAGGTTCAGTCGCAGCAACAATCACTAATATTATGACAAATAAATCATACATGGGCATGACCCTGGCCACCGTCGCGGCCTTCGCTCTGCCTCTCAGTTCATTCGGTCTCAACTTCGATGGCTCCTCGGCCGGGAAGTTCCAAAACGCGGTGGGTCCGGTTGGTAAGGTGCACACGCCCACGGGGTTGAGCTCGATCGCCTGGGGTACAGCCATCACCACCCAGAGCTCCCTGGCCTTCGCGGGTGTCAATCCGTTTGGCCCGGTGCCTGAGGAGACTGACTTCAGCTTGGGCACGTTGACGTACCACAACGGCACGATCCAAGGCGGCACCCAGCTGACCTCGGTGGATCTCGAGGTCACCCTCACCTTTACGGCCCCGGGTGGTCTCGGGCCCGAGTCCTTCAGCTTCCCGTTCACGCTCGTCAACACAACGAACAAGTTGGTTCCTTACGTCTCCGCCGACGAGGTCGAGTTGGGCACTGGAAGCACCTCCATCTTCAGTTACATGGGCGTCAGCTACACCTTGGACATGGAGTTCGGTGTGACCTCTGGGAATATCGCCGGGGGCGACTCCAACACCTTCCGGGTACTGGAAGCAGGCACCGGGATGGCCGGTCTCACGGGCCGGATCACGACCAACGTCCCTGACTCCGGCTCGACGCTGATCC
>JBBQML010000114.1:0-9681 GCA_038328885.1 Verrucomicrobiota bacterium
GAGCGGGCGAGCAACGCCGCCCGGCTCCTCGAACTGACCCAGGTCGCCGCGGGATGCCTCAGCGAGAACGACGACGCACTCCTCAACCGGGCGGGGGAGTTGGGCCGCGCCTTGCAGGACCTGGCCCGCCTGGACCCCGCCGCCGAGGATCTCGTCAGCCTCCACGCCCAGGCCGTCGAGACGCTGCACGATCTTCAGGGACGGCTCTCGGCCTATACCGACCGGATCGACCTGGACCCCGAGCGCCTGCAAGCCCTGGAGGAGCGCCTCAACCTGCTCCAGAACCTGCGCCGGAAATACGGCTCGAGCGCGACCGAGATCCTCGCCTTCGGGGCGGAGGCGGAGGCGCGCCTCGCCCAACTCGAGGGCCGCGATGCCGAGTTGGCCCAACTCAACCACGAATTGGCCGGCCTCGAGGAACTGCTGCGACTGGCCGGCACCGAACTCACCCGGATCCGCCGCCTCGCCATCCCCAAACTCTCGAAGGCGATGGCCGGACAACTGAACGATCTCGGCTTCCGCCAAGGCCAGTTCGGAGTCGCCCTCCGCCCCGCCCCCTCAGACCAACGGAGCGGGCTCGACCTCGTCGAGTTCCAGTTCGCCCCGAACCCCGGGGAACCCGCCCGGCCCCTCCGGGCCATCGCCTCCTCGGGCGAGCTCGCCCGCGTCATGCTCGCCCTCAAGACCGAGCTCGCCGCCCAGGACGACATCCCCGTGCTGGTCTTCGACGAGGTCGATGCGAACATCGGGGGCGAAACCGCGCACGCCGTGGGCGACAAGATGCGGCAGATCGGCCAGCGGCGTCAGGTCCTCTGCATCACCCACCTCGCACCCGTGGCCGCCGCCGCCGCCGCGCACCTAGTCGTCAGCAAGGCGCTCCGCGACGGCCGCACGGTGACCGAGATGGTGACGGTTGGCGGGGAGGCACGGATCGCCGAACTGGCCCGCATGCTGGGCGGCGGCCCGGCGGCCCTGACGCATGCCACGGCCCTGATGGCGGCGCGGCGCGACGGATCCGACCCCGGATCCGCACCCCCAAGCCGATGAGCGCCCCCTACGAGCTTGTTCGCACGCGCAGCGGCGCCTGGAGCATCCGGTCGGAGGCCTACGACGAGATCTGTCACCCGGGCGTCGGCCCCCGGGCCGAAGCGGATGCCCTGTACGTCCAGGGCCTCGATCTCCCCCGGCGCCTTGCCGAAACCACGGACGCCGATGGCTTCGTGGTCTGGGATATCGGACTCGGCGGCGCGGCGAACGCCACGGCCGTCATCGCCGCCGCCGCCGGGCGTTCAACGCGACTCCAGGTCGTCAGCTTTGACCACTCCCTGGATCAGTTGGAGTTCGCGCTGTGCCACCCGGCCGAACTGGACTACTTCGGCGCCTTGGCGGCACCCGCGAAGCGCCTCCTGGCCGAGCCTGAAGTGGCGTTCCTCCACGGACGGGCCACGGTCCGCTGGTCCCGGGTGGTGCAGGACTTTCCGGCCTGGTTGGGTTCGCCCGCCGCGGGGGACTGCGCCGCCCCGCACGCGATCCTTTTCGATCCCCACTCGCCGGCCGCCAACCCCGAGATGTGGACCCTCCCGCTCTTCCAGCGGCTCTTCACCCGGCTGGATCCGGCCCGACCGTGCGCCCTGGCAACTTACTCCCGCAGCACCGCCGTTCGCAGCGCGCTGCTCCTGGCCGGCTTCCGGGTGGGGTTCGGCGCGGGAACCGCCACCAAGGAGGAAACCACCGTGGCGGCGAACCATCCGAGCCTCCTGGCCCAACCGCTGACCTCCGACTGGCTGGGCCGCGCGCGCCGCTCGCACGCCGCCGAACCTTGGTCGACGCCGCCGTTCGGTGCCCGCCCACTGAGGGGAGTGACTTACGAGGCGTTGGCCCGGCTGCCGCAGTTTCAGCCGCCAGCCTGATCCTCGAGGGTTCCGTTGCCTCGGAACCGACCTTTGGGATCCATGAGCACCCCCCGTTGACCACACCCCTGGCCGCCCGTCCAACGGCACGCTCCCTCAGACGCGGACCACGTCGTTCTCCAGCGTCCCCACCCCGCTGATGGTGATGCGCACCCGGTCGCCGGCCTCCAGGGTGAAATCGTTGGGCGGCACGATGCCCGTCCCGGTCAGCAGGATCACCCCGTGGGGAAAGCGCTGGGACCGGAACAACCACTCGGCGAGTTCGCCGAAGGTGCGCTTGATACGGGAGATTGAAGTCTCACCATGGTACACCTCGGTGCCACTCCGGTGGATCTCGAGACTCACCGCCCAGGTGCGCGCATCGGCCTCGGTGGCCCCGACGACGATGAAGGGGCCGAGGGCGCAGGAGCGGTCGTAAGTCTTCGCCTGGGGCAGGTACAGGAGGTTCTCCCCCTCGATGTCACGCGCACTCATGTCGTTGCCCACCGTATAGCCCACCAACTCGCCACGGGGGTTCAGCACCAGCGCCAGCTCCGGCTCAGGCACGTTCCAGCGCGCGTCCTGACGGATGCCGACGGAATCGCCCGGACCGACGACCTTCTCGGGCTGCGACTTGAAGAACAATTCAGGCCGCGCCGCCTCGTACACGCGGTCGTAGGCATTCGCGCTGAACGCACTCTCCTCCATGCGCGCTGACCGGCTCCGCTGGTAGGTGACGCCGGCGGCCCAGACCTCCTGACGATCCACCGGGGGCAACAACCGCGCCTCGGCGAGCGGAACGCGCGGGAGCGAACGGCGCGCCAGTTCCGAAAGCCGCGCCGACAGCGCGGAGCCTTGCATCAACTCGGTCAACGACCGCACCCCGGCGAGGGTGAGATCCACGAGGGTCTGATCGATCAGCAACCCGATGCGCGGGTCGTCCGAGTCGATCTGAAAGCGGCAGATGCGCATAAGCGGGGCGGGTAAGGGATCGCGGGTGGCAGGAATCAGGCGGGCGGCGGCTCCCCGTCCGGCGGTGGTCGGGTCCCGGGCTCGGCCTCCGCCACGACTGGCGGGACCGGCGGGGTGGCGCTGGCCTCGGACCCGGCCAGGGGCAACTCCGGCTGCGGCACGAGGGAGTCAGGCGGCGCCGTGGCCAGCCCGGGATCGATCGTGAGCAGGGCTTCCGGCTTCTGAACCGGCAGCCGACGGAGTTCTTCGGCTGCCGGCAGGTCTTCGAGCGCGCGGATGTTGAAATACTCGAGGAACAGCGGCGTGGTCCCGTACATCAAGGGGCGCCCCACGACCTCGGCCCGCCCCATGCCGGCGATGAGCCCGCGCTCGAGGAGGGTCTGCATCACACCGTCCACGTTCACCCCGCGGATCTGCTCGATCTCGGCCCGGGTGACCGGTTGCCGGTAGGCGATGATGGTGAGGGTCTCGATCCCAGGCTGGCTCAGTTTCGGCGGCCGCGCCTTCCGACCGAGCAAGGCCCGCAGCCAGGGAGCGTACTCGGGGACGCTCGCGAACTGCCAGGCCCCGCCTACGCACAGCAACCGGTAGCTCCGGGCGGCCGCCTCATGGTCTGCCTGCAGTTCCTGGAGCGACGCCTCGAGTTCCTCCACCTTCAGCTTTCGCAGCGGCGCCGCCTCCGGCGCGGTCTCATCCTGCCCCGCCAGGGCCAGCAGATCCTTCAGTTCCTTCGGGGTAAGCGCCTTCTGGGCGGCAAACAGCAGCGACTCGAGCACGAACTTGAGCGGCGGCACGGGGACGGGCTGGGGTTCCATCGGGGGGAAAGGTCGGGGACAGGAAAAACGGCCTCCTCAGTTCCACTGCCGTGGATCGGGGCGGGCGGAATCCCCGGAGGAGGCATCAACGGTGAACGGAGCGCCCCCGGCCGGCGTCGGGGTGCCGTCCTGCCCCGCCGGCGCAGGCAGGTCCGCGCCGGTGCCTGCTCCCAGGGTCGCGCCGCTCCCTGGAGTGGCGACTGCCGCGCCGGCCGACGCGGGCGCCGGGGGCGCGGGTTCGATCTCGATCTCGGCAAAGTCCTCCGATTGTGAGGCGACGATCATCCGCAACCGCATCAACTCGAGCACCGCCAGGAACGTGACCACGACCTCCGTGCGACTGGTGGCAGCCTCGAAAAGATCCGAAAACCTCACCTTGGAGTGCTCACGAACGCGGGCGAGCAGCAGTTCGATCTTCTCGCTCACGGTCCAGCGGTCCTGGAACACATCGCGCGCCTCCCCGGCCCGGTCGGCGAACCTCTTCATCACCGCGTTCACCGCGGCCAGGAGGTCGAACAGGGTCGCCTCGGACCGCCGGGGCTCGCGATCCTCAGGCAATTCCACCCGGCCGGGAACCCGTGGGTAGGTATTCTCTGCGCGGAACTCCAGTTCCTGCATCCGGCCCGCCACATCCTTGAATTTCCGGTACTCGACCAATTGCCGGATCAGCTCCCAACGCGGGTCCTGAAGGTCGTCCTCCTCGGCTCCCTGCCCTTCCGGCCGCTGATCCCGGGGCAGCAACTCGCGGCTCTTGATGAGCATCAGGGTCGCCGCCATCACCACGAACTCGCCCGCCACGTCCAGGTCCAGCTCCCGCATCAGATTCAGGTAATCGATGAACTCCGTCGCGATCTTCGTGAGGTTCACCTCATAGATGTCCACCTCCTCCTTGCGGATCAGGTGGAGCAACAGGTCCAGGGGACCCTCAAAGACCTCGAATCTGACGCGGTATTCGGCCATGCGGACCCGCCGGACCACCGCGCGGGTCACGGACAATAGGAACCCGCCCGGAAGCTTGGCAACGACGGACACTCAGCTCGCGCGGACGAGGCTGCATCCATGAGTTGTGGGTGACCGGATACCAAAGCGCCGCCTCGCCGGGCTCCTCCGCGCACTCCAAGGCGCGCCGCCGCTTTCGTACGGTCCACCGCATCGACAACCTGGGGATGCACCGCGCGCGGACAATGACCCCCATGAATATCGTAAATTAATCCTTGCTGTCGGCGCTGAATGGAATGTAGCTATCGCTACAACATGAAGCCAAGCTCAGGTAGTACAGCGGGTGCTATACCAGGGTGCCGCGCCGGCGGTCCGCCGCCACCACCGACAACCTGGTGTTCGACCTCGGCTGCAACTTCGGGGTCACCGAGTCCGCGCCGGACTTCGAGCCGTTTGCCGGCTTCTCCCTCCGCTTCTGACGGTATCGTCGCCAGCCACACCTTGACCCACCCTCCTCATGAAGAAACACACCTCACTTCTGCGCCCCGGAATCCTCTCCATCCTGGTGGCCTTCGCGCTCCTCACGTTCGCCGCTGCGGCCGCCGAGGCGCCCAAGCCCAAGCGCATCGTCACCACCTTCACCATCCTCCAGGACATCGCCCGGAACGTTGCGGGCAGCGCCGCGATCGTCGAGTCCATCACCAAGCCCGGTGCCGAGATCCACGACTACGAGCCGACCCCCCGTGACATCGTGAAGGCCCAGTCCGCCGATCTGGTGCTGTGGAACGGGCTCGGTCTGGAGCGATGGTTCGAGCGATTCTTCGGCAACCTCAAGAACGTCCCGAGCGTGGTGCTGACCGAAGGCGTGGAACCGCTGGGCATCACGGAGGGGCCCTACAACGGCAAACCGAACCCGCACAGCTGGATGTCGCCCGCGAACGCGATCATCTACGTCGAGAACATCCGCCGGGCGCTGGGTCGGCTCGACCCCGGGAACGCGGCGACTTACGATGCCAACGCAGCGGCCTACACCGCCAAGCTCAAAGCCATCGACGAGCCGATCCGGCGGAAGCTCGCCGAGATCCCCGAGGCCCAACGCTGGCTGGTCACCAGCGAGGGCGCGTTCTCCTACCTCATCCGGAACTATGGGATGAAGGAACTCTACCTCTGGCCGGTGAACGCGGACTCCGAGGCCACACCGAAGCGGATCCGCCTGGTGGTGGACCAGGTGCGCCAGAACCGGATCCCGGTCGTCTTCAGCGAGAGCACCATCTCCGACAAACCCGCCCGACAGGTCGCCAAGGAAACGGGCGCGCGTTACGGTGGGGTGCTGTACGTGTATTCGCTGACGGACGCCAGGGGTGTGGCGCCGACCTACCTCAAACTCCTCGAGTACAACGCCGAGACCGTGGTGAGGGGATTCTTCGGGAAATAGCCGCCTGCGGTTTGCTGACGGACCCAAGTGCCCCCCTGCCCCGCGACCATCCACCTGATGAAACCAGTCATTCCGCCACCGCCCGCGCTCGATCTCTCGGTCGAGGACGTGACGGTCACCTACAACAACGGGACTGTCGCCATCCACGACGCCAGCTTCCACCTCCTCGGCGGGACGATCTGCGCGCTGGTCGGAGTCAATGGCAGCGGGAAGTCGACCCTGTTCAAGGCCATCATGGGCTTCCTCACGCCTGCCAAGGGACGCGTGCGCGTGGGCGGCGAGCCGATCGGCGTGGCGCAGAAGCGCAATTGGGTCTCCTACGTCCCGCAGGCCGAGGAGGTCGACTGGAGTTTCCCGGTGAGTGTATGGGACGTCGTGATCATGGGCCGATACGGCTACATGAACTTCCTGCGGATCGCGCGGGCAGCAGACAAACGAATTGCCGAGGAGAGTCTCCGCCGCGTGCAGATGTGGGACTTCCGCGACCGGCAAATCGGCGAGCTTTCCGGCGGGCAAAGAAAGCGCGTCTTCCTGGCCCGCGCCCTCGCGCAGCAGGGCCGCGTCATCCTGCTCGATGAACCGTTCACGGGCGTCGACGTGAAGACCGAGGCGGCGATCATCGCCCTGCTCCGCGAATTGCGCGACTCCGGCCACATCATCCTGCTCTCGACCCACGACCTCGGCTCGGTGCCGGAGTTCTGCGACCAGGCCGTGATCATCAACCGCACCGTGGAGGCGTTCGGCCCCGTCGCCGAGGTCTTCACCGAGGCGATTCTCTCGAGAGCGTTCGGCGGTGCGCTGCGGCAGTTTCGGTTCGAGGAATCCACGGTGCAGAAGCACGACGGTCGCGCCGTCACCGTCCTCTGTGACGAGGAACGTCCGCTGGTCCTCGGCAAGAACGGCCACCTCGAGTTCAGAAAGCGCGCCGGGCGCGAGCAGATCGTGAAGTCACGGGCGGAAGCGGAGGACGACCGGTGATCGAGCACCTCCTCGTGCCGTTCCAGTACGACTACATGCTCAAGGCCATGTGGGTCAGCGCGTTGATCGGCGGCGTGTGCGGACTGCTCTCCTGTTTCGTCACGCTCAAAGGCTGGTCGCTCATGGGCGATGCCCTCTCGCACGCCGTGGTGCCGGGGGTGACCATCGCCTACCTCCTCGGCGCCCCGTTCGCGCTCGGCGCCTTCATCTCCGGGTTGCTCGCAGCGATCGGTATGGGCCTGGTGAAGGCTCATACGAACCTCCGCGAGGACGCCGTGATCGGCGTGGTCTTCACCACCTTCTTTGCGCTCGGGGTGCTGCTCATCTCGTTGTTCCCGTCGGGCATCAGCCTGCGGACCATCGTCTTCGGCAACATCCTGGGGATCTCCGACCCCGACGTCGTCCAGGTGGCCATCATCGCCGCGGTCACGCTCCTCGTGCTCGGCCTGAAGTGGAGGGACTTCGTGCTGTTCTGCTTCGATCCGAACCAGGCGCGCGCGCTGGGTCTCAACCCGATGGTTCTTCACTTCACCCTGCTCACCCTGCTCGCCGCCACGGCGGTGGCCTCGATGCAGACGGTCGGCGCCTGCCTCGTCGTGGCCACCCTCGTCACTCCCGGCGCGACCGCCTACCTGCTGACGGATCGCTTCAGCCGCATGCTCGCGATTGCGGGCGGCATCGGTGTGGGCACTGGTCTTCTCGGCGCCTACGGCAGCTACTTTCTCGATGGATCAACCGGTGGCTGCATCGTCGTGCTCCAAACGCTGGTCTTCCTCGCCGCGCTCGTCCTCGGTCCGAGGCACGGCCTCTTCGCCCATCGGACGGCGCGCCGCCTCGCGCTGGCTGGGAGGTTCGCGTGAACTGGCTCTCACCCTTCCAGTACGAGTTCATGATCCACGCGTTCGCCATCGGCGCGCTGGTCGGCGCGCTCAGCGCCCTGTTCTCCTGCTTTCTCGTACTCAAGGGCTGGTCGCTCATGGGCGACGCCATCTCACATTCGGTCCTGCCCGGCATCGTCCTGGCCTACGTGGCGGGTCTGCCGCTGGCGCTCGGAGCCTTCTGCTCCGGCCTCTTCTGTGCCGTCGCCACCGGCTTCATCAAGAACCACAGCCGCGTGAAGGAGGACACCGTCATGGGCGTCGTCTTCACCGGCCTCTTCGCGCTCGGCCTGGTGCTCTTCTCCAAGATCGACAGCGACCAGCACCTCAACCACATCCTTTTCGGAAGCCTGCTCGGCATCCCGCGCCAGCAGGTTCTCGAGACCACCGTGATCGGCGGCTTCACCCTCGTGATCATCCTCGTGATGCGGAAGGATCTCCTGCTGTTCTGCTTCGACCCGGGCCATGCCCGGAGCATGGGGTTGAACACCTCGATGCTGAACTACGTGATGCTGTCCCTGCTCGCGCTCACCATCGTCGCCTCGCTCCAGTCCGTGGGAATCATCCTCGTCATCTCCATGCTCATCACGCCCGGATGCGTCGGCTTCCTGCTCACCAACCGCTTCCACCATATGCAGCTTGTGGCCGTCGGCAGCGCCGTCTTTTCCAGTCTTGCGGGCGTGTACGTGAGCTTCTTTATCGATGGTTCCACCGGCTCTTGCATCGTGCTCGTGCAGTCGGCGGTCTTCCTGCTCGCCCTCGTCTTCGCCCCGAAGCGCGGGTTGCTGGCGAACCGGCGGATCCGGCGGCGGACATCCCCAGTCCCGCTCGCTCCCTGATCCAGCGCAGGCCCCTTCACCAGCAGACCGGTCAGGTCGCGCGTCTGCCGCGACCGCCGGTTCTTTGGACTGGTCGCCGGCCCCGTCGCGGCCTATGAGAGAACGGTTCCGCCACTCCAACGTCCCATGACGACAACCCTGTCCCGTCGGTCCTTCGTGAAGAGCTCGGCCCTGGCGGCCGGTGTTCTTTCTTCCGCCCCCTTCAACATCCTGAACGCCGCCAACGCGGGTGAGAAAGTCCGCTTCGCCCTGATCGGTTGCGGCGGACGTGGCCTCTCCGCCCACCTGCCCGCCGCGAAGGACGAGCAACTCGTCGCCGCGGTCGATGTGGATGAGAACCGGCACACCTCCGCAAGGAAGTGGGTCCAAAGCCGGGGTGGCGACGCCGGGGATCTCCAGGTCTTCACGGATTACCGGAAGATGTTCGACGAGGCCGGGAAAGGGATCGACGCCGTGTTCATCGCGTCGCCCAACCATCACCACGCCCTGCCGGCCATGATCGCCATGCAACTGGGCAAGAATGTCTATTGCGAGAAGCCCGTCTGCCATGACATCGGCGAGGCCCGTGCCCTGCGGGCGATGGCGGCCCGGACCAAGGTGGCGACGCAGATGGGCAATCAGGGCCATTGCGACGAGGGCTACCGAACGCTTTGCGAGTACCTCTGGGCCGGCGTCATCGGCGCGGTCACCGAGACGCATAGCTGGACGAATCGCGCCAACGGTGGCGAAGGGCCGCGCCCGCCGAAACTTCCGGTGCCGGCTGGCCTGCATTGGGACGAGTGGATCGGCCCGGCGCCTTACCGCGACTACCACGATGACCTGCATCCGCACGAGTGGCATGGCTGGTACGATTTCGGCAACGGCTCCATTGGCAACATGGGCTGCCACGTTCTCGACGGCGCCTTCTGGGCCCTCAAGTGCGAGCACCCGACGAGC
>JBBQML010000115.1:0-9666 GCA_038328885.1 Verrucomicrobiota bacterium
CCCGTGGTTTTGTTTCTGGGGTTTTAAGGTCGCCTCTTTCACTGTGGTGGTTGGGGGGGGTGGGTGCCGGGTGGGGTGGGCTTAGTGCTCGGGGGGCTGGCCTAACGCGACCCAGCCTACCCACCGAGGTGAAGGTGGCGACGTTCAAGCGCCAGATCCAGAGCCTGGGCTTCAGTTATGATTGGTCCCGGGAGGTGGATACGACTGACCCGGCGTATTTTCGCTGGACCCAGTGGATCTTCCTGCAGCTCTACCATGCCTGGTTCAACCCGGAGTCGAACCGCGCCGAGCCCATCGGAACCCTGGCCTATCCCCCCGGAATCGCCGGCGACCAGGAGGCCGAAAGGTCTTTTCGCGACGCGCGCCGCCTGGCGTTCGTCAGCGAGGCCCCGGTCTGGTGGTGCGAGGCGCTCGGCACGGTCCTGGCCAATGAGGAGGTCGTCGACGGACGCTCGGAGGTCGGCGGGCATCCGGTCGCCCGCAAGCCGATGCGTCAATGGATGCTGCGAATCACCGCGTACGCCGAGCGACTGCTGCGCGATCTGGACCTCCTCCAGTGGACGGATTCGCTGAAGGAGATGCAGCGGAACTGGATTGGCCGAAGCGAGGGAGCGGAGGTCGGGTTCCGCGTGGCGATCGCCACCGCGGACCAACCCGCCAACGACGCGGTCGTGATCCGGGTCTTCACCACCCGGCCGGACACGCTGTTCGGCGCGACCTATCTGGTCCTGGCCCCGGAACACCGATTGGTGCGTACCGTGACGTCCGCCGATCAGCTGGCGGCCGTCGAGAGTTACCAGCGGGCGGTTGCCGGCAAGTCGGACCTGGAGCGTACGGAACTGGCCAAGAGCAAGACCGGGGTTTTCACCGGGGGTTACGCGATCAACCCCGCCAACAGCGAACGGATCCCCATCTGGGTGGCGGACTATGTGCTGAACACCTATGGCACGGGCGCGATCATGGCGGTGCCGGCGCATGACACCCGGGATTACGAGTTCGCCACCACGTTCGGCCTGCCGATCGTGCAGGTGGTGCAGCCTCCGGAGGGCAGGGACTGGCGTGGTTTTGTGGACGAGGGCGTGGCGATCCATTCGGCGGGTGGCGCGGTAACCCTGGACGGATTGCGCACCCCCGAGGCGAAGCGGCGCATGCTGGACTGGCTCGAGATCGCGGGCGTGGGCCGGCGCACCATCAACTTCAAGCTGCGCGACTGGCTGTTCAGCCGGCAGCGCTACTGGGGGGAACCGTTCCCGGTCGTGTGGCGGGCCGACGGGGACGGCCGTCTCCATCACGAGGCGGTGGATGCGGCGGATCTCCCGGTTCTCCCGCCTTCGCTGGATGACTATAAACCCACTCCCGAGGGGCAGCCTCCGCTGGCCCGGGCGACCGCCTGGGTGCAGTTGCCGGACGGGGCGGTCCGCGAGGTCAACACCATGCCTCAGTGGGCGGGCAGTTGCTGGTATTACCTCCGGTACCTGGATGCACGGAACGCCGAACGGTTCGTCAGTTGCGAGGCGGAGCGTTACTGGATGGGGGTGGGTGGATCCGCCGGGGTCGGCGGAACCCTCGCCACGCCCGGGGTGGACTTGTACGTCGGCGGCACCGAGCACGCCGTGCTGCATCTCCTGTACGCGCGGTTCTGGCACAAGGTCCTGTTCGACCTCGGCCACGTCTCGACTCCGGAGCCCTTCTTCCGCCTGGTCAACCAAGGGCTCATCCTGGGTGAGGACGGCCTCAAGATGTCGAAAAGCCGGGGAAACGTCGTGAACCCGGACGACATCCTCGGGGAGTACGGCGCGGACGCCTTTCGGTTGTACGAGATGTTCCTGGGCCCGTTGCAGGATACGAAGCCCTGGAACACGAAGGGGGTGGAGGGGGTCTACCGCTTCCTCGGCCGGGTATGGCGGTTGTTTGTCGACGAAACGGCGGAGGAGCAGTTCGAGCAGGCCTGCACGGTGGAGTCGGCCGGGGAGCGGGCCGGCCTGCTGGACCTGCTGCGGATCAGCCCGGCGGTCCGGGAGACAGCGGCGACGCCGGAGCAGTTGAAGGTGCTGCACGCCTGCATCCGCAAGGTGACCGAGGACCTGGAGGGGCTCCGGTTCAACACCGCGATTTCCGCGATGATGATGCTGGTGAACGAGGCGACGGGTTGGGAGGTCAGGCCGGTCGCGGTGTTGCGTCCCTTCCTGCAGTTGCTGGCCCCCCTGGCCCCTCATCTGGCAGAGGAGTTGTGGTCACGGTTGCACACCCATCTGGGCTGGCCGACACCCGGCCTCTCGCACGAGCCGTGGCCGGTGTTCGATCCGGCCCTGCTCGTCGAGGACTCCCTGGAAGTGCCGATCCAGGTCAACGGCAAATTGAGGGACGTGGTCCGGGTCCGGGCGGATGCCACCAGCGAGGAACTCGAACTGGCCGCCCGCGGTGCGGCCAAGGTGCAGGTTTTCCTCGCGGGGAAATCGGTGAGGAAGGTCGTCATCGTGCCGCGCAAGCTGGTGAACCTGGTGGTGAACTGAGCTTCGCGGCACCTGCTCAACGCCATTGCGGGGCGCCCTCGTCTGCCCTAGGATCCCGTCATGCTTCGGTTGACGCGACAGCAGCAGGTGGTGCTCGCTGGTACGTTTCTGCTGCTCGGGGTGGGTTGGTCGGTCAAGGCCTGGCGGGCCTCCCGACCCCTGGATCACCGACCCGCTGTCGGAGCGCAGGCCGAGGTCGACTCGCGTCAGGAAAGTCATGCAGAAGGTGAGTTTCGACGAGCTCATTGAACAGGTGGTGGCTCAGGACCCGCGGTATTGCGCGGAGGCCTATGGATTCCTGCGCGAAGCTCTGGACCACACGCAGAAGCGGCTCAAGCCAGCCGAGACCGCAGAACCTGAGCGGCACGTCAGCGGGCGGCAGTTGCTCGAGGGGATCCGGGGATATGCGCTCGCTCATTACGGCCCCATGGCGATCGACCTCTTCCATGCCTGGGGCGTTCGGCGGTGCGAGGACTTCGGGGAGATTGTCTTCACCCTGATTGACCACCGGGTGCTCCGGAAGACAGACACGGATAGCCGGGAAGACTTCCGGGGCGGATACGACTTCGAGGATGCCTTCCGGCATCCGTTCCTCTCCCCATCGCAACTGCAGGCGCTCCGCGGCAAGGCTCCCCCGCGGCCCGAGACGGTCTGAAGCCGGGCGCGGGATCCCGGGATCCGGATTCAGACTGGCGCTCCGGGCGCTGAGGCGGTATCTGCCCGCCGACCTTTCATCTTTCATGAAGCCCTCCCGTCGTGCCCGCTCTCGTCGTCTCAAGCGAATCGCCGCGAATGCCCTGGTGATCGTGCTTTCTGTGCTCGCGCTCCTGCTCCTCGTGGGTCTGTTCCTGCCAGGGCAATACCGGGTGGAACGTAGCCTCGCGATCCGCGCCAAGGCCGAGGCGGTCTACCCCTACCTGGCAGGCCTCAGGACCTGGCCGGAATGGACGGTCTGGAACCAGGAGGTCGACCCGGGGGTGAAGTTCACGTACGAGAGCCCCGATACCGGCGCCGGGGCGGTTTACCGGTGGGAGGGCCCCAAGCTGGGCAGGGGGCTCCTGCGCCTCACCCGGGCCGAGACCAACAAGGGGGTTTGGTACGATCTGGATTTTGACAACGGGGATCGGCTCTCCACGGGGAGCCTCACGCTCGACGAAACCCCGGAGGGGGCGCGGGTGACCTGGGTCAACGAGGGAGAGCTGGGTCGAAGCCCGTTCAGCCGGTATGCCGGCCTCTTTCTGGAGCGGATCATCGGGCCCGACTTCGACAAGGGGTTGGCGAACCTCAAGGCGAAGGTCGAGGGGGTCCCGCCCGCCAGTATTCCGTAACCGCCGCGTTTTTGGGGTCGGATCTAAATTGTTGACATTTCACCCTAGCTCGGTCCCTCGCTACGGGCGCTCTCCAGAGAATGTCAATAATTTAGATCTGACCCCACCTTCTCGCTAGGGCAGGAGTTGCGCGCGCGCGGGCAGGGCCGGGAAGGGGGCGTGCGGTTCGGTCTGGTACCAGAAACTCGTCGACGCAATGTCGTCCTCCAACGGCAGGTAGCGCCCGCCTTCCTGCCAACCGAGCGCCTGGATGGTGACCTTGAGGTCTTTCTCGAACCGGATCGGGTCGGTGAGATGCCAGCGGTAGAGCCCGAACTTCTGACCGACCTGGTACACCTGATCGGGGGGCAGCACCTGGGACAGTCCGGCGTATGGGGTGTTGAAGACTGTGTAACGGTTCTTACCGTCCGGCCCCTTGGTGTCGAAATTGTACGACCCACAGAAGTAGTCCTCGGTACCCGTCCCGCAGATCGTGGGAAACTCGCGGTCGCCATCGAGGAAGAACTTGATCTCACCCTCGCCCCACCAACCGGGGCTGAAGACCTTCCAGGCGAGATAGGTGCCAACATAGTGGCCGCGACCTTTCACGCCCTCGAGCAGCGTGTACGTGCCCTTGGTGGCGAGGCGGTTCTCCCGGCGCCACTGAGCGTGGAGGTAGGCGGCGTCGCGGCCGACCGGCGCGAGGGCATAGTTGACCTGGTAGTAGAGGGTCATCTGTTCGTCGGCCAGGTTCTCCAGGGTGATCCGGGCCTTCTTCCGGAACGGCATGGGCCAATAGCAGTTGAAGGCGCTGCCGGGGTTGACACAGACCGCGAGGGACGACAACTGGGAGTACTGCCCCCATCCGGAAGCGAAGAAGTCACCGACGGGGACTTCGATGGAAGGCGTGCTCTCGTCATCCCAATAGAACCGGAGGATGGAGGTCCGCCAATTGCCGGTGGGCGTCATCCAGATCTGCTGGATGGAGCCGGGCCCCTTGATGTCCGCGAGCGTGAAGGTCGTGTGGGCCTTGATGTGGACGGACGGTGAGACCTTCCAGGATTGGCCGAGTTCGCGGGCCGCATTCTTGCCGGTGCCCTCGGTGGCCATGCCCGCCTGACCCTTTTCCCCGGTGAAGTTCTCGGGGCTGATGGAGCGCGATTTCGCGGACGAGAGCCGGTGAAGGTTGCTGAGGTCGACGGTCAGGCCATCGAAGGATTCCGCGGCTTGCGGGCGGGGGACTGCGGCCGTGGTGAAGAGACAGGCAACGAGCAGGGGGATCGCGGCAACGGCTTTCATGGCGGGATTCTCCCGCGCGGGGTGGCGGCGCGGGCAAAGGAAATGGGGCGAAAACCGCCGCCAACCTCGGGCCTTTCAGAGGGCAGCCTGGGCGACGGATGGGCGGCTGGGCGGCAGGTGCAGCAGCCGGGTGGCCTCTCGAAGAAGGAACTCGGTGTCCATGAACGGCTCGTAACCGATGTCCTGCCACCGCAGAAGCCCCTCGCCGTCCACCAGGAAGACTCCGTGGAGCGGCGCTTCTTCGAAATCGTCGAAGGCACGCCAGGCTTTGAACGACGACAGTTGGGGGTCGCCGAGGAGGGGGAAGGGGAACCTCCGGGCCCCGTCCTTCTGGAACGTCCGTCGGAGCGCGTCCGCCGAGTCGGTGCTCACCGCCACCAGTTGGATACCGGCCGCGGCGAACCTCTCGGCGGCGGGGGCGAAGGTGTTCAGTTGTTCGAGGCAGTGGGGACAACCCCGTCCGAGGTAGAACAGGACCACGAGAGGACGTCCCCGGTAATCGGTGATTGAGCGAGTGTTGCCTTCGGCGTCGGCGAGGGTCCAGGTGGGGGCTGATGCGGGGTGCCAGTGGCGGGGTCCGAGGGTTTCGAGGGGCGGGCGGTTCCCGGTGTCGTCGCGGGGTGGGTGTGGGATCCGCCAGTCGGCGGGCAACCCCAGCGACTGGGCCAGGGGCTGCAGGCGGCGAAGGACGGGCAGGTCGAGGTCGGGCCAGGCGCGGTAGCCGCGCAACCGCTGGAACTCGGTCTGGGCGTCGTTGGTCCTGCCTGCCCGCCAGAGGAGATCGGCGTGGAGGGCCGTGGCCAGCACCTGGTTGGTGGCTTGGGCGGCGGCTTCGCGGGCGAGTTCGAGGGCTTTGTTCGTCTGGCCGGCGTCCCAGTGCAGCAGGGCGAGGCTCGTTTGGGGGATGTCGCGGGCCGATTCGAGCTCCTCGCGGAGGCGGTTGGTGTCACCCGCGGCGAGCGCGGCCCGGGCCCGGATCTCGGCGGCGAAGGATTCCATCCGATCGAGGCGCGCGGTGAACCGGTCGAGCGCCGCGGTCATGGCCTTGGTCAGATCCGCGGCGGGTTTGCGTTCGCGGCGGGCCTTCTCCTCGGCGAGATCCACCGCGGCCTGGCGTTCGGTGCGGATCGCCTGCAGGGCGGTCCTCACGGCGACGAGTTCGTTGGTGGCGAGGTCGGGGTCATCCTTGGCGAACCAGGCCAGGGCCCGCGCCCGGGCGAGCGCCGCCTGGTCCTCGGGCGCATCGGTAGCCTCCAGGTATGCGGTCGTCGACAGTTCGAGGAGGTCGTCCCAGAGTTCGAAGGCCGGGAGGAATTGGAGGAGGCGGCGGCGTCCCAACTGCCAACTGCTGCTGCCGAAGTCGTAGCGGGGGGCCAGGGGGCTGGTGGCGAGGGCGGCATTCGTGCGGGCGAGCCGGGGGAGTTCGACCATGTTGCGGGCAAGGTCGAGGGCTTCGTGGACCCGGCCGCAGAACGCCCAGCTTTCGACGAGCCAGTCGTTATTGTGGGCGTAATTGTGGATCTGGTCCGGCAGGAGCCGGTCGCGGATCATCTGGGCGTGGTCGACGCGGGCGCTCGCTTCCTGCTGCCAGGCGGCGTCGTCATGTCGGGCGAGCTTGGCGTAGGTGTGGCCCGGCATGTGCCAGAGGTGCGCGATGCCCGGACCTCCCTGCCCGCAGTGGGCGGCGGAATCCAATGCCTGCAAGGGTTGCTCGGGGTCCCAGAGGTGGATCCGGTAGTGATGGACCGGGTGGAGGGGTTGTTTTTCGAGGATTTGCCGGGCGACCAGGTCCAGCGGGAAGTGACTGGAGATGCGGAGATCCGAGTTGTTGCCGAACCCGCTGTTGTCCCAGACCTGATAGAGCAGGAACGCCCTGGCTTCGAGATCCTCGGGGTGCTGGCGGACGAGGTCTTCGTAGGCGCGGACGAGGTCGCGACGTCGCTCCCGGGCCTCGCGGGCGGGGCTGTTGGTGGGTGTGGCGTAGTATTGGTCGAGGGCTTGGATGTAGCGCTGCTCCCGTGGGGTGACGTGGGACTGGCGGGCGACGGCATTGGTGAGGAAGGCGCGGGCGCGGGTCTCGTTGCGGACGTTGGCCATGGTCATGCCCCAGAACGGCATGGCGGCGTTGGTGTCGAGGCGGTGGGCCTGGCGGAAGGAGCGCTCTGCCTCGAGGTACCAGAAGCCGTGCAACTGGCCCACGCCCTGGGTGAAGAATTCCTGGGTGAGCAGGTTGGTCGTGGTGATTGGGAACACGACGTCCGGCATGCCGGCCATCAGGTAGGCCTGCTGCCGGGGTCCCTCGTTGAAGGCCTCCCCGTGCCAGGAATGGCCGGGGGTCACCTCGGCTGCATAGGGCGCCGGCTCGTCGCTCGCGGTGGCGGGAGCCGAGCCCGGGGGTGCGAGAGCCAGCAGGAGCAGCAGCCAAGGAATCCGCACCCTCGGGTGCCCGCGGTGCGTCAGGGCTTCCGGAATCACGCCTCTGCCTCTAGCACGCGGGGTCGGCCCGAGGCTAGTGCCGGGTGCGGAAGTCCGGCAGTTCCCATTCCGACCGGCTGGTCGTTGGATTAGGGTCAGGCGTTCAGTGCGGCGAGGTAACGCTCGCAGTCGATCGCCGCGGCGCACCCTTCGCCGGCCGCGGTGACGGCCTGGCGCCAGACCCGGTCATGGCAGTCGCCGGCCACGAACACGCCCTCGCGGTTGGTGAAGGTGCCATGGGTCGTCCTTACGTAGCCGTCCTCATCCATGTCGATCTGCCCGCGGAACACCTGGGTGTTCGGCACGTGGCCGATGGCGATGAAGACGCCGGCGCAGGGGAGTTCGCTCTCGGCTCCGGACTTGAGGTTCTTGAGGCGGACGGCGGTCACCTTGTTTTGCGCGACGTCGAGGACGTCGGTGACCACCGAATCCCAGATGGGCTTGATTTTGGGGTTGGCGAGGACCCGATCAGCCATGATCCGGGAGGCGCGCAGTTGGTCGCGGCGATGGATCAGGTAGACGGTGGAGCCGAACCGGGTGAGGTAGGAGGCCTCCTCGCAGGCGGAATCGCCGCCACCGACCACGACCAGCGGCTGGTTGCGGAACATCGGGAGGGCGCCGTCGCAGGTGGCGCAGTAGGTGACGCCGCGGGTCTCCAGCTTGGGTTCGTTGGCCAGGCCGAGGTGCCGATGACCGGCGCCGCTGGCAATGATCAGGGACCGGCTTTCGACCGCTTCGCCGTCGATCGTGAGGCGGAGGGGCAGCTGGGAAAGATCGGCGGTTTCGAGGACGGCGAACTTGACGCGGGCGCCGAAGCGCTCGGCCTGCTTCTGCATGCGGGTCATGAGTTCGTAACCGTCGACGCCCTCCGGGAACCCCGGGTAGTTCTCGACGATGCTCGTGGTGGTGAGCAGGCCGCCGGGCATCGGGCCGGCGAGGACCAGCGGGTTGAGATTGGCGCGGGCGCTGTAAATGGCCGCGGTGAGGCCGGCGCAGCCGGTACCGACGATGACGACGCTTTCCATGATTTGGAGGGGTCAAGCTAGCGCGGGAGCCCGGGGTGGCAAGCTTGGCGGGGGCGGCACCCCGGCAGTCCGCAGCTTGGATTGAGCGGGCGGAATTCGGGAGGGCCCCGTTGGATCGGAACTGCCTTTGCGTGCTTCCTTGAGGTCCGGGGCCATGATTCCGTGACCGCGCGCGCCGGTTTTGCCAACCTGCCGCCGTGTCTGTGCAGTTCACGATCCTGGGCAGTGGCAGTGGGGGCAATTGCGCTTATCTGGAGACGCCGGGGGCCCGGTTGCTCATCGATGCCGGTTTCAGCGGCCGCCAGATCCGCCAGCGGTTGGCGGGCATCGGTCGGAGTCCTGAGACCCTGACGGGGATCCTGATCACGCACGAGCACAGCGATCACATCCAGGGCCTGGCGGTTCTCGCGCGGAAGCTGGACATCCCGGTCTACTGCAACCGCCTGACCCGGGAGGCGGCCGAGGCGGCGCTGGGGTGCAAACTCAAGGCGGCGGTCTTTCAGACGGGTGCCAGTTTCGAACTCGGCGATGTGACCGTGGACACGTTCTCGGTGCCGCACGACGCCTCCGATCCGGTGGGATTCCTGTTCCGGACCGCCTTCGGCAACGTCGGTTTCCTGACCGACCTGGGCCACGCCACCAAGCTGGTGGTCGAGCGGGTCCGCCCCGCGCACGCACTGGTGCTGGAGGCCAATCACGATCTGAAGCTGTTGCAGGAGGACACCCGGCGGCCGTGGTCGACGAAGCAGCGGATTCTCAGCCGGCACGGGCACCTCTCCAACGAAGCCGCGGCGGAGGTCTCGGAGCAGTTGGCGTCGGCCCATCTTCAGCGGGTGTATCTCGGGCACCTGAGCCGCGACTGCAACCGGCCCGAGCTGGCGTTCAAGGCGGTGGCGGGACGGCTTGCGGCGCTGGGGGCCTCCCACATCACCGTGGAGAACACGAGCCAGGAGACGCCGAGTCCGACCTTCGTCCTGGGGCAGCCGGCCTGATCTTCAACCGGGGATAGAGACTCTCACGCGCAGAGCGCGGAGCGCGGAACCTCCG
>JBBQML010000116.1:0-9637 GCA_038328885.1 Verrucomicrobiota bacterium
CCACCGGGGTGTCCGGTCGCCAGCCCGCGAGGATGAACCGTGCTTCGCTGGGGTGCATCTCAGGCGTCGGTGCGGGGTTCGGGGGCGGGGAGCCCGGGCTGGAGGAATCGCTGGAGTTGGGCGATTCCACGCGAGATGCGGGATTTCACGGTGCCCAGCGGGATCCCCAGGATTTCGGCGATCTCTGGATGGGTATGGTCCTCGAGGTAGAAAAGCGCCACCGCGCCACGGTAGATCGCATCGACCCGATCCAGCGCCGCGAGCACCAGTCCGGCATCGGTGTGGGCCGGGCCGGCGGAAGGGATTTCGGGCAGCTCCGCTTCCTGCTCTTCCAAGGTGTCGAGGGGGAAGCGGACGCGGCGTTGGCGGTGACGGATCGCGTCGCGGTAGAGCGTGGTGAACAGCCAGGTCTTGACGCGGGTGGGGTCGGTGAGTTGGTGGCCCTTCTCCGCCCAGCGCAGGAACGTCTCCTGGACCAGGTCGCTGGCATCGGCTTCGTGGCGTGTCACGCTGAGGGCGAACCGGTAGAGCCCCGCGTGGTGCTCGCGCACCAACGCCTCAAAATCCACATCGCGGTGCATGTCGACGGTTCGGGGTGAGAGGCGCGGGGGGTGGCAACGGTTCCCGGGAATCTCTCCGGCCCCGGCGGCCGAGGCGAGCCCGGGCTTCGGTGACGTGGTCCGGCGGACTCCGAAAAAATCCGGGAACCAATTCCCTGACCGGCGCCTCTCATGGCGGAACGGCTGACCTTCCTGCAACCCCTAAGATCAAGATCCAATGACTGACACATCTCCTAGGCGCCCGGTGACTCCGCCCCGGCGGGCGGGCACGGCGCATCTGGCCTTGGCGCTGCTGAGCGTGCCGCTGCTGTTGCCGAATTCGGCCATGGCCCGGCCCTTTCGCCCGGCCATGATCCCGAACGGCACCACGTTCAGCTGCAACACCTGCCACACCAGCGGCGGCGGCACGCCGCGCAACCCCTTCGGTCTGGCGGTGCAAGCCATCACTGGCTCGTCGGCCGTCGCGTTCTGGTCACCCACGCTGGCAGCGCTGGACTCCGACGGCGACGGCTTCACGAACGGGCAGGAGTTGGGCGACCCGGACGGGGACGGGACCGCGATTGCCGGGTGGGCCGTCACCAATCCCGGACTGGCCTCGAGCAAGCCCGTGAACGTGGCCCCGACGGTTTCCCTCGGCGGCATCGACGAGGGGGCGGTCTTCCTGGCCCCGGCGGTCAAGGCGATCACCGCCACCGCCGCCGACGCCGATGGCTCGGTGGCCCGCGTCGAGTTCTTCAGCAACGGGCAGTTGCTGGGCTCGTTGACCCAGAGCCCCTACAGCCTGCTCGTCGATTGGGCGCTGGGCGCGCATGCGGTGACAGCGCGTGCGGTCGACAACCTGGGTTCGGCCACCACTTCCGCCGCAGTCAACATGACGGTCAACGTGCCCGATGCCCCGGTGCTGGCAGCGCCTGCGCTGACGGCCGGAACCGTGCAGTTGAACTGGACCGGTGGCGGCGGTCCCTTCGCCGTCCAGTCCCGCGCTGCGCTGGAGGATCCCTGGTGCTCGACGGGGGACCTGACCGAGAACCGCACCGCCAGCCTGGCTGCCAGGGGCGGGTCCGGGATGCTGCGAATCGCGGACCTGGCGACCGGCGAGGCGGTTCCCTTCTCGGTGGTGCTCGGTGGCGCTTTTGAGCGACCGAACCCGGTGACCTCCACCGGCAGCGGTTCGGGCACGCTGCAGATTTCGGGGAGTACCCTTACCTTCGACATCCAGTACGCCGGTCTGTCCGGACCGGCCACCGCCGCGCACATCCACGGACCGGCTGACATGGATACCGCGGTCGGTGTCCTGATCAACCTGGCGCCCTTCAACGGAGGGGCCTTTGGCGTCGCAGGGACGCTGTCCGGGTCCGTGGTGCTGACCACGGCGCAGAAGGCCGCGATCCTGAGTGGCAAGACGTACGTCAACGTGCACACCGCCGCGAACCAGCCCGGAGAGATCCGTGGTCAGGTGCTGCCGTTGCTGCTGCAGTCCTCACTGGCGGGGGCCAACGAGCGTCCCAACCCGGTGGTCTCGGCCGGCAA
The DNA here is from genome assembly GCA_038328885.1 of Verrucomicrobiota bacterium. Classification (GTDB taxonomy): domain Bacteria; phylum Verrucomicrobiota; class Verrucomicrobiia; order Limisphaerales; family CAIMTB01; genus CAIMTB01. The sequence continues at coordinate 2,091 of JBBQML010000116.1, forward strand.
GGGCGGGGGGAATTTCCTGCTCCGGGGTGATCAACTCAGCTTCGACATCACGTACCGGGGATTGAGCGGTCCTGCGATCAACGCCCACATTCACGGTCCGGCCGATGCGGAGAACGCCGCCGGGGTGATGATCGACCTGAAGCCGTTCAACGGCGGGGCATTCGGCGTCTCCGGCAGCCTGGCCGGAACCGTCACGCTCACGCCCGAGCAACTCGCGGCGGTGGCGAGCGGCCGGACCTACGTCAACGTGCACACGGACGCGAACAAGTCCGGCGAGATCCGTGGGCAGATCGTGCCGTGCGCCACCGCCACTCCGTTCTCCGCCCGGCTGGGTGGTGAGTTCGAGCGGCCCACTCCGGTCACCTCCCAGGGTGCGGGCTCGGCGATTCTTGCGCTGGAGGGCAATGTCCTGAACTTCCACGTCCAGTATGCCGGCCTGTCCGGCTCGGCGATCAATGCCCACATTCACGGCCCAGCCGACGTCGAGACCGCGGCGGGGGTGATGATTGACCTGAAGCCGTTCAACGGCGGCGCCTTCGGTGTCTCGGGCACCCTGTCCGGCAGCGTCGTGGTGACGGCTGAACAGAAGGCTGCGCTGCTCGCAGGACTGACGTACATCAACATCCACACCGACGCCAACAAGCCGGGTGAGATCCGCGGCCAGGTGATTCGACCGGTCCAGCCATAGGGACCGGGTCTGGCAAGGGGTGGGGGTGGGCGCGGCCGGGTTGGCCGCGACTTGCACAACAGAGGTGGGCCGGAAGGCCGATGATTTCGATGGAGGCATCGTGCTCGGTGTAGCGCATGCCGCGGACTAGGTAGTGAGATTAAGATTAAGAATAAGAGTAAGAGTAAGAACAAGATTAAGATTTCGGTAAAGAGCTGACAAAGGGCCAGACTCCAGACCGTCGCTCCGCGACACCTGCAAGCTGGAGATTACTCCCGAGGAAATGGCCACAACCTCGACCTGGCCGGTCAGCGCGACCGCAATCAGTTTCCGCGCGCCACCTAATGAACGGTGGCGAGCTTGCTGGCGAGGGCGCCCGCGCTGGCCTGAAACACTTCCTCGTGGAGGGAACGGCCGTGCGCGTCGATGGTCACGACCGCGGGGAAGTTCTCGACCTCCAGTTCCCAGATCGCCTCGGGCGACCCGAATTTTTCGAGGAAATAGACGGCCCGGACCCGTTTCACGCATTCCGCGAGGACCTGGGCGGCACCGCCCACGGCGTGGAGATACACGCAGCCATAGTCCTGGCAGGCCTGCTTGGTCTTGGGGCCCATGCCGCCCTTGCCGATCACGCCGCGCACCCCCATATCGCGGATGATCTGCCCCTGGTAGGGCTCCTCACGTGTGCTCGTGGTCGGGCCGGCGGCCACCACCTTCCATTGCCCATCCGCGTCTTTGATCACCACGGGGCCGCAGTGGTAGATAATGCCGTCGGCCAGGCTGACGCCGGGAGGAAGCGGGCCACCATCGTGGAGGTACTTGTGGACGGCGTCGCGTCCGGTGAAGACGACACCGGAGATTCCGACTTCGTCACCGACGCGGAGGGATCGCGTGGACTGCTCGGTCAGGGGGGTGGTGAGGGAGATCATGGAAGTGGGGGATCGATGAGGGTGGGGACGTGCCGCTTCAATAGACCCAGCTGAGGATCTTGCCGTCGGTGTCCAGTGTCGTGCCCTGCCGGCGGAAGGCCCAACACATGTAGCTGATACTGACGAAGTACGATGCCGGCACGCGGTTCACGGCGCAGATCTTGCATCCGAGGAGCGTTGTCTTGCCTCCGAACCCCATCGGCCCGATGCCCAGGTCGTTCGAGGTCTTGACGATCTCCTGCTCGAGCGCGGCCAGTTCCGCCACCGGGTTGATGTCGTCGAGCCGGCGGAGCAGTTGGGTCTTGGACCACTCGTAGCCGGTGGCTCGATCGCCGCCGATGCAGACGCCGAGAACCCCGGGGCCGCAGCCCTTGCCTTGGGCCTGGAGAACGGCATCAAGGATCGTGCGGCGGCAGCCCTCGAGGTCGCGGTTGGCGCCGAGCGCCTCGTCGGGCAGGGAGTACTGGGCTCCGACGTTTTCGCAGCCGCCGCCCTTGAGGATGAGGCGGACCTGGAGCTCGGGGGAACGGTGTTGATGGAAGTGAAAGGTGGGCGCCCCGGGGCCACAGTTGGTGCCGTCGTTCTTGCCGGTGAGGGAGTCCACGGAGTTCTGCCGGAGGTACCCCTTCTTGGTGGCCTGCTTGACGGCCTCGCGCGCGGTCTCGGCGAAGGCGATCTGATCGAGACCGGCCGGGCAGTCGACGTAGAACAGGACGCTGCCGGTGTCCTGGCAGATGGGCTGCGACTTCCGCTTCGCCAGGGCGATATTCTGCTCGATGATCTTCATCGCGGATTCGGCGATGGTGCCCTTCTTTTCGTTTTCGAGGGAGGTCAGGATCGAACGGTGGACATCATCGGGGATCTCGGCCGAGGTGCGGCGGATGATCTCGATCAGGGACTCGAGCAGCGAATGCATGGAGGAACGCTACGGGCGACGGCAGACGTGTCAACGGGCCGGGGGCCTTTGTGGCCTTCGGCCGTGGGGAGTGGGGAGTGGGGAGTGGGGATTTTAGATTTAGGGAGATTCCGGCCGCCCATCGGCAGCTCCAGGTTCCCAACGGCCTGACCGCACCAATCGAATCCATCACCAATCGCCAATCGGCAACCGGCAATCGGCAATCGGCACTGATCCCCTCTCGCAATCCCCTCGCAGGAAGGCCCCGCGGCATTGACGTGGGGAGGCGGCTTCCGTAGGCACGCGGGACGCGATGAAGCAGCAACAACGCAAGGCGGCGGGTTATGACTTCGATGTGGTGGTGTTGGGCGGCGGGAGCGCGGGATATGCCGCGGCACGGACGACGGTGGCGGCCGGTTTGCGGACCGCAGTGGTGGACGGCGCCAGGAAGCTGGGCGGTCTCTGTATCCTCCGAGGCTGCATGCCCACCAAGGCCTTGTTGCAGTCGTCGGATGTATTGCATCTCGCGCAGCGGGCCTCCGAGTTCGGCGTCCAAACTGGCCGTGTTCGCTTCGATTTCGCGCGGGTTCAGGCGCGCAAGGCGGCCTTGATCGCGGACTTTGCGGGTTACCGGCGAGGACAACTGAACGACGGACGCTTCGAATTGATCGGGTCCAACGGCCGGTTCAGCGACGCCCACACGCTGGAGTTGACGAACGGCAGGCTGCTGACGGCGGCCCATTTCGTGGTGGCCACCGGTTCCCAGGTGGCGGTGCCGCCGGTTCCGGGGTTGGTGGAGACGGGTTTTCTGACCAGCGATGACGCCCTGGAACTGGCCAGCCCGCCCAAGTCGCTGATCGTGCTCGGCGGGGGAGCGGTGGCGCTGGAGTTCGCGCAATTCTTCGCGCGGTTCGGCACCCGGGTGACCGTGGTGCAACGCAGCCCGCAACTGTTGCGGGGCACCGACGCGGATGTGGCGCAGGCCGTTGAAGTGGCGCTGGTCCAGGAGGGGCTTCGCGTTTTCACCGGCACGCGCTTGGTGGGCGTGCGACGCCGCGGGCGGACGAAGGAGGTCCAGTTCGAACACGCAGGACAGCTGCGGCGGGTGGCGGCGGATGAGATCCTCTGTGCCCTGGGCCGTGCACCCAACACGGAGACTCTCCGGTTGGACCGGGCTGGCGTGACCACCGACCGGGGCCGGATCCTGACCGACGAAGCCATGCGGAGCGTGGAGCCGCACATCTACGCGGGCGGTGACTGCACGAGCCCCCACGAGATCGTGCATCTGGCGGTGTTGCAGGGGGAGATCGCGGGGCACAACATCGTGTTTCCGGACGGCCCGCCGCGTCGCCTGGACTACCGACTCCTGATCCAGGTGGTGTTCACCGAGCCGGCTGTGGCGGTGGTCGGGTCCACCGAGTTGGAGGCCAAGGAACGGGGCGTGGACTGCCTGGTGGCGACGTACCCTTTCGGCGATCACGGCAAGTCCCTGATCCTCGGCGCGACCGCCGGCTTCGTGAAACTGCTGGCAGCACCCGGGTCAGGGGAGATTCTCGGGGGCGCTTGTGTGGGACCTCAGGGCGGTGAACTCATCCACGAGATTGTCGTCGCGATGGCCAAGCGGATGACCGTGGCCGAACTGGCGGCGGTGCCGCACTACCATCCCACACTCGCCGAGATCTGGACGTACCCGGCGGAGGAACTCGCCGGCCGGGTGACTCCGTGAGTCGGGCGTCGGGCGCTCCGCTCGGGATTGGTGATTTTCGATTGTGGATTGTGGATTGTGGATTGGGGGAGGCCGAGACCGGGTCGGCAATCGGCAATCCTCAATCAGCAATCGGCAATGTTCCCTCTTCTCCCCGCTCCTGACTCCCCACGCCCAACGGGCTACGCCCCACCCTGCAGCAGACGGGCGAGGATTTCGCCTACGACGGCAGGGTTGGCCTTGCCCTGGCTGAGCTTCATGACCTGGCCCTTGAGGAAGTTCAGGGCGGCGACTTTGCCGTTGCGGAAGTCCTGTGCGGGGCCCGGGTTGGCGGCGATGGCCTGGGCGCAGAAGGACTCCAGGGCCGCGGTGTCGCTCACCTGAGTCAGGCCCTTGGCCTCCACGATGGTGGCTGGGGATTGCCCGGTGGCGAACATCTCGCCGAACACTTCCTGGGCGGTCCTTGTGCTGACACGGCCTGACTCGACCAAGTCGACCAACTCGCGGAGGGCCGGGGCGGCGAATTTCACCGCGGCGAGGGAGGTGCCCGATTCGTTGAGGCGGGCGGCGAGGTTGTTGATCACCCAGTTGCCGACGGCCTTGGGGTTCCGGGCGCCGGCTGCGGCGGCCTCGAAGAAGCTGCCCAGTTCCACGTTGGCTTTGAACACCTCCGCGTCGCCCGCCGGGAGGCCGTAATCGCGCATGAAACGTTGCTTGCGGGCGAGGGGCAACTCCACGACCCGCGTCTGGACCTCGGCGAGCCAGGCGGCGGACGGTTCGAAGGGCAGCAGGTCCGGATCGGGCAGGTACCGGTAATCGTGGGCGTGCTCCTTGGAGCGCATGGCCTCGGTGAGGCCGGCGTCGTCGTCCCAGCGCCGGGTTTCCTGGCGGAGCTTTTCTCCCCGCGAGAGGGCGTTGATCTGGCGGGGGATCTCGTACTCCAGCGCGCGCCGCACGCCGGAGAACGTGTTCATGTTCTTGATCTCGATCTTGGCTCCCAGCGGTTCGGTGCCCCGCGGACGGACGCTGACATTGACATCGCACCGCAGCATGCCCTTCTCCATGTCGCAGTCGCTGATGCCGCCGTGGACGAGCACCTCGACGAGGGCGTTGAGGTAGGCCTGGGCCTGGTCGGGGCTGCGAAGGTCGGGTTCGGAAACGATCTCGAGCAGGGGGACGCCGGCGCGGTTGAAGTCGACGCCCGATTCCCGGGCGAAGTGGAAGTTCTTGGCGACGTCCTCCTCGAGGTGGGCGCGGGTGATGCGGACGCGGTCGAGGCGGCCGGCGAACTCGAAGTCGAGGAAGCCGTTCCGGGTGGAAGGCTGGTCGTACTGGGTGATCTGGTAGTTCTTGGCGACGTCGGGGTAGAAGTAGTTCTTGCGGTCGAAGGTGGCGTGTCGGGGGATGGTGCAACCGAGGAGCAGGCCGGTGAGGACGGTGAGGCGCAGGGCTTCCTCGTTGGCGACCGGGAGCACGCCGGGCAGGCCGAGGCAGACGGGGCAGACGTGAGTGTTGGGTGGGGCTCCCGATTGGTTGGCGCAGGGGCACCACATCTTGGACCGGGTCCGGAGCTGGACGTGGGTTTCGAGGCCGATGACCGGTTCGTATTCCATGTTGCGCGGGGTCAGGGTGAACGAGGCGCGGGCGTGGGGGAATCCTGGAAATGCAGTTGACAGCAGGGGGCGGACTTCGGCAGATACGGTCCGCCTTTCGCGAGAAAGGCTCTCATTGCGAGTGGGTAAGGGACTGGCCCGTCGACCCCACGGCAACCGGCAGCCTCCGGCAACGCGGCTGTGTCCAGGTGCCAAATCCAGCCCGGCAGGCGCCGGGGAAAATGAGAGGAGCGCCGGACCGTTTCTGGGTCCTCTTCTCACGCGTGGGGAAGGGGACTTTTTTGTTCCCGCCACGGCGTTGCCGGGAGCAAATCGAATGGAAATGAATCGTTCGTTCATGAAGGCGCTCAAGTGCCGCGAGTGCGGCCAGGAGTACCCGCTGGAAGCCACGCACGTCTGCGAGTTCGACTTCGGGCCGCTCGAGGTCGTGTACGACTATGATCGGATCCGGGGGCAGTTGACGCGGGAGCGGATTGAGAGCCGGCCCCAGACGATGTGGCGCTACCGGGAGCTGCTGCCGATCGCCGGGGAGCCGACGGTGGGGGCGCAGGTGGGTTACACCCCGTTGGTGAAGGCGGATCGCCTGGCCCGGCGCCTGGGGGTCCGGGAGCTCTGGATCAAGAACGACACCGTCAATTACCCCACCCTCTCGTTCAAGGATCGGGTCGTCAGCGTCGCCCTGAGCCGGGCGCGCGAGCTGGGGTTCACGACCGTGGCCTGCGCCTCGACCGGGAACCTGGCCAACTCGGTGGCCGCCAACGCGGCCGCCGCGGGTCTGGACGCGTATGTGTTCATTCCGCATGACCTCGAGCAGGGCAAGGTGCTGAACTCGTTGATCTATGGTGCCCGGGTGATCGGGATCCGCGGGCACTACGACGAGGTCAATCGCCTCTGTGCCGAGATTGCCGGCAAGTACCGTTGGGCCTTCGTGAACGTCAACATGAGGCCGTACTACGCCGAGGGGTCGAAGTCGATGGGCTTCGAGATCATGGAGCAACTCGGGTGGCGCGTTCCCCAGCACACCGTGATCTGCATGGCCTCGGGGTCGTTGCTCACGAAGATCCACAAGAGCTACCAGGAATTCACGAAGCTCGGCCTGGCACCCGCTGGACCGCCCTGGCGGATTCATGGCGCGCAGGCCACCGGCTGCAGCCCCATCACCACCGCCCAAAAGGCGGGGCTCGATTTCTTCAAGCCGGTCAAGCCGAACACCATCGCCAAGTCCCTCGCGATCGGGACCCCGGCCGACGGGTTCTATGCGCTCAAGGTGATGAAGGAGACCGGGGGCCACGGCGAGGATGTCACCGACGACGAGATCCGGGAGGGGATCCGTCTCCTGGCCGAGTGCGAGGGCATTTTTGCCGAGACGGCGGGCGGGGTGACCGTCGGAGTCGCCAAGAAGCTGCTGGCGCAGGGCCGTATCCCGGCCGAGGACTCGGTCGTGCTGTGCATCACCGGGCACGGGCTCAAGACCCTGGATGCGGTGGCGGGCCATGCCGGCGAGACCCGGGAAATCCGGCCGAGCCTGCGTGAGTTCGAGAGTGTGCTCGAACAGGACAAGCCCGGGCTGGTGAGCACTTGAACGCGGGCGCATCGAACCGCGGCCACGCGTAACCGTTCTCGACAGCCACCCGATTCCCACCCTCAACATCCGTCCGTCGCCATGCCTGTCCAAGTCCGAATCCCGACTCCGCTCCGCAAGCTCACGAACAACGAGGAACTCGTCACCGTGACCTCA
>JBBQML010000117.1:0-9622 GCA_038328885.1 Verrucomicrobiota bacterium
ATCGCTCTTGCGCGGCGCCTTCAACCGGACGCTCGGGATCAACGCGAGCAGCCGCTTCAGATCGTCCGCGTTTTGGAGATCAAGAACCTCGCGAAGACAAGGATCGAGCATCCCAGGTTCGTAGCGCGGCATGGCAGAAACGCCAATCAGGGCGGGAGCTCGATGTCACCATCGGGCAGTGCGTGGCCGATCTGCAGATGCTTGCACAATGTGGCGCGCCCGACGACTTCGAGAACCGGGTCGAGTTCCTGCCTCTCTGATCTCGCGGCACAGCGACGCTGAAGGGCCCCGCATCGGCCGAGGCGGATTACTTCCGAAGGGGGGCGCCGCTTCGTCTGGGCATGTTTGGGCATAGGAGTTCTGCTGGGGACAAGTGCTCCGCTCAGCTTGGCCTCCGTGAATCCGCTCGCGTGCGGACCATGGCGTCGTCGAGTTTGTCGAGAACGGCCAAGGCGCGTTTGCGGTCGCCACGCGACGCCAGGAGTCGAAACCGGGCTTCGGCGTCGAATTCCGTCAACGCGATCGAGGACCACTCCTCGAACAACTTGTTAAGGCTGATCCCGCGTCGCGCGGCCAATTGCTTGAGCCGCTCGTGTTTGGTATCGGGTAATCGGATCGTCATCGTCGCCATAATTCACCTCATCTGCTTGAGAAAGTCCTTGGGTCGGAAGATCTCCACCCCGGGGAACCTGAGTTCGCCGCGGAAGTCGGACACGTTGTGTGTGATCACGGTGCCGGCACCCGCAGCGACGGCAAGTTCCATCACGTGATTGTCGCCCTCGTCCGGCAGGTTGGGCCGCCAAAGAAAGAACACCTCGCACCAACGACAGGTCGAGAGGAAGCCTTCGAACAGCGCCTCTCGGTCTCCATCTGGCACCGGGCAATCGTCGAAAATGCCCGGCCGCTCGAACAGATCGAGGAATTCCAAGAAGAGCTTCTGCCCCATCACGGGTTCGATCTCGCCTCCAAGAGCCAATCGCAACACTTGTCGCGAAGCGCCATCGGCGCTCCGCAGCGCGGCTACGAAGACGCTCGTGTCGACGACCACCACTCTCATCTGAGATGACGATAGCACGGGCGCTATCGCGAACACAAGGTCGGTGCCACGCTGGAATTCAATGCTCCGGACACAGAAGGTCCCGAATCGTGCCAGGACGACTCGCCACTGAGCAGAGGTGGAGGCGGACACCAAAACGGACACCAACCGAGTTAGGATCGGTAGGCGCGGGTAGTGGCCCAGTATGCTTGATTCGTCGGCCAAACCGGGCCTAAATGTCTCGGATCTAAGCGGTTAAGCGGCCGATTCCGACCCCCGCCACCGAAAGTTCCGCCAAACCTGGGGTGCCTTCTACTCCTTCGACACCCTCACCAACGCCCGCAAGACGCTCGGCACGCGGGACGCCCGCGAAGCCGACCGCCTCATCCACGCGATGAACAAGGCCGAGTGCCTCCCCGGCCAGAATCGTCGCATGGCCCAGGTCTACCTGTCCGCCTCCGACCCGGAAGCCGCCAAGCGCAGCAGCCAGCGGCGGGCACGCTCTCGGCGTGGGCGGCGGGTGCCTGCCCAGGTTCCTGGGGGGCTGCCCTCCAGAAACCCGCAAACCCTCAGACCATCACCCCAATTGCCGATCCACATAGAATGCGTATCGCTCCCCACGGGCGATCCTTTTTCGGGACGAGCTCCTCCGTGTGAGCGACGACCTGTTGCTTCAGGAGCTGCTGGAAAGGGTTTGGCCGGAGCCACCCGCTGTTTTCGACGCAGACTACAAGGTCGCGCCAAAGGAGCGGTTACTGGGGAACTGCCTCATCGAGGCGGGATTTCAGCCAGTCCGCGTTGCGCAACTCGACGACGACGCATTTGGCCTCTGGGGGTTTCGGATCAAACACGAGCCCGGGCTGGACTCCCTCAACGCGGCTGGGACATTGCGTAAACGCCGGCTGGTTGCCATTTGTGCCGCTGAAATCGTTCCCCCTGGAGGACGCGCTGACTGAAGTCGTCAGCCCTTCGGGCACAGGTCGCTTTGTTTTCGGCACGCGCATCCCCGAATAACGGGCCTCGTGGACGCTGGCTTAGTCGGCGGCTGGAAATCACAGGCGGATCACATCATCGACTCGATCCAAGCAACGCGTCCGCGCATTCCTACGAGCACCAAGACGCCCGGGCCGGACTGGATGCGAGACACCTGAACACCGCAAAAGGGTGCAGGCGGACTTCGGAAGAACTGGAAGCTGGGAATCGTGCCCCGAGCACCGCCCAGATTGTTTGCCAATTCGGTGGCCTGCTCGCCGACCAGGACCACAGTCGGGCCCATTGCCGTTTGCTCATCGGGACAACCCAGACGGCAAGGCTCGTGCAGCAGTCCTGGGAACTTCGTGGGCCGGTGATCGATGTAGACGTGGCCGTCCCCTCGGACGACTCCCAGGCCGTGGCGGCATTCGGCCGATATTTCGCACCGCCGCCGCCTTCCTTTCGGATTTCCGTTCGCGGACGCCCCTTCGCTGGCGTCCGAGAAATTGGGCAGCGGGATTCCGGACCAGGCGAACCCGCTCTTGCGGTAGCGCCCCCCAGCCGAGGGGTTCGTCACCTCCGCCGGGCAGGCAGGTTGGGGCGAGCGACCAGACCACCATCCCCCGCAGCGCCCCGCAAGCGAACGCCCGGCGCCCGTCCGGCAGTTCGATCTCGCGGCCATGCCAGACACGCTCCCCGTTCACGAACCCGGACCATCGTTTGCGGACGCCTCTCGGTCGCCTTGCGAGGGCACGCGCAGCCTCGCTCGCTGATACTCCGAGCGCTTTTGGATTGGCGGCATGGCTCGCCGACCCCGGCGGGCATTCGGCGGGTGGTAACATGTGCAGTGACGATTATTTTTCACCAGCGAAGCGAAGAATAGTTGTCATTGCCCAATCTGGAACGTCGACGGCTGAAGCGCGCGGCGACGGGCGCCGAAGGAACTCAAGGAACCCTCGGCACGCCGGTTTCGTTCCCGGGTCGGCTTCGAATCGGCCACCCCGGTTCCACCACCTCCTGCCCAAAACCAGACGAATCAGCCGTGGGGGGAGGACGAGACTCCAAAATCGCGCCTTGGGCTCCGCCGTGGTTTCGGGTTAGCTTTCGAAAGATGGTGCTGTTGTCGAAAGTCTTTTTTGCCGTGGCATCGGGATTTGTGTTGCTGGCCCTGCTGTGAGCGGGTTTGGCTACATGCGCGATCGTTTGTTCCTCGCCTCGGCGACGGCCTACGCGGTGAACCGTTGGATCCTCACGCCCAGGTTGGCGTCGCCGTTCCTGAGGAACCACTTCAACGACCTTCTTTTGATCCCGGCGGCTCTGCCCCTGGTTCTGTGGGTCCAGAGGCGTCTTGGCTTGCGTCGGAACGACGGCCCGCCGTTGTGGGCGGAAATGGGTCTCCATCTCGTCGTGTGGTCCGTGATTTGCGAGTGGGTCGGTCCGTTCTGGCTGTGCCTCGGCACCGGGGATCCCTGGGACGTGGTGGCTTATTCTTTCGGCGGGGTGGCGGCGTGTCTTTGGTGGAACCGGCACCGCTGAACTGGAAAACCTCCATGGGCGATTCATGAATTTCGACCCTTTGGCGCGCTATTATCGAGCCATGGAATGGGTGCTGGCGGGGGGCATCCTTCAGCGCTGTCGCACGGCGTTCCTTGGACACACGTCGGCAAGTCGGTGCGCCCTGCTCTTGGGAGAAGGGCCGGGGCGGTTTCTCGTGGAGCTGCTGAGGGTCAATCCTCGGGTCGAGGTGGTTTGCCTGGAACAGAGCCCTCGCATGATCGAGGCTGCCACTCGGGAACTGCGCCGGCAAGGGCTCGAGAGCCCGCGGGTTCGTTTCGAGCAGGCGGATGCCCTGCAATGGAAGCCTCCCACGGGCGTGTTCGATCTGGTGGTCACGCACTTCTTTCTCGACTGCTTCCGGCGGGAGGAATTGGAGAGGTTGGTACCGAGGATCACCGCGTCCACGTCCGCTGGTGCACGCTGGCTCCTGGCGGATTTCCGGGTGCCGGAGCAGGGTTGGCAACGGTGCCGTGCGCGTCTGGTACTGGCGCTGATGTACGCTTCTTTTCGCAGTGCGACGGGCTTGTCGGCGTCGCAGCTCACGCCTCCGGACCGGTTTTTGGAGGCCGCTGGATTCCGTTTGGAGGGGCGTCGGGTGGTCAACTTTGGTCTGGCGGCTTCGGATCTGTGGCTGCGCACGGGGTCATGAAAACTCACCTATCTGAACGGATCCAACAATGGGAACGCCGGTGGCTGAATCCGGCGGCCTGGCTGAGGCAGATCTCGTTGTTGGCGCAAAGATCCCCTGCGCGTTGGCGGGGGGTGCTGACCACCTGCACCTATGGTCTCGTCGCGGGTGCGGCGGCGGTTATGTTCCAGTTGGGGATGAACTGGACGTTTGAGGGCGGCTTGGTCCGGCTCTCACGCCAGCCGCCGGCGACCTTTCTCATCGGAAGCTTTGTGGTGCTGGTGGGTTCTTCGATGGGTGTCGGCTGGCTGTTGACTTCGTTCTGCCGTGAAGCGGCGGGCAGTGGCATCCCCCAGCTCAAGCTGGCGTTCTGGAAGGATTTCGGCGTCGTACCCTGGAGGGTGGTATGGGTGAAGTTCGTGGCCGGAATTCTCAGCATCGGTGGCGGCACGAGTCTCGGCCGGGAGGGCCCGAGCGTGCAATTAGCGGGCGCGTTGGGGTCGAACCTGGCCGCGTTGGCGGGGGAAGCCAAACAACGCCGTCGTGCCCCGGCGGCTGCCGGTGCAGCAGCCGGACTGGCGGCGGCCTTCAACACTCCCCTGGCCGCGACGACCTTCGTGTTGGAGGAGATCATCGGCGACCTGAACAGCCGATTTCTTGGGGCGATCCTACTGGCTTCAGTGATCGGTGCCTTCGTCGTCCATGGCATTGTCGGCAAGCAACCCGCCTTCACGCTCTCCGGGGTGGAGTCCCCCTCCTGGGTGGGCTATGCCCTCACGCCGGCCGTGGCCGCGGTGGCGAGTCTGATCGGCGTCTTTTTCCAGCGGTTCTCGCTGGGTCTGCGCGTTCGCGTTCGGCGCTGGGAGCGATTTCCAGCGTGGTTGAGGCCGGCCCTGGGGGGGTTGGTGACGTGGGGGCTGGGTGGGTGGGTGTTTTTGCGCACCGGCCATCTCGGCGTGTTCAGTCTGGGCTACGAGGACCTTTCGAGCGCGCTGGCGGGCGACCTGAGCTGGCAGCTTGCCGCCGCCCTCCTGCTGACGAAGTTCGTGGCGACATTTTGCTGCTACGGCTTCGGGGGTTGCGGAGGGATCTTCTCTCCCACCCTGTTCTTCGGCGGGATGACGGGCGTCCTGATCGCCGGTCTGATCGGTCTGGCCTGGCCGGTGTCGCGTGCCGACACGCTAACGCTCTCGGTGGTGGGGATGAGCGCCTGCCTTGGCGCGGTGGTGTTTGCGCCGGTCACCGGGATCCTGATCGTGTTCGAGATGACTCATGAGTTCGCCCTGGTTCCCGCCTTGATGCTCGGGGCGTTGGTCAGCCAGTCCATCAGCCGCAAGCTGAACCGAGAGAATTTTTACGATGCCCTCCTCTCCCAGGATGGTCACCGCCTGGAGCACGTTCGCCCTCCGCGTGATCTGCACAGCTGGCACCAGTTGCCGGTCTCATCCATCGCGAATTTCACGCCCGTCGTGGCGCGGGAGACGGAGCACCCCGCCCTCAGGACACTGCTCGACGCGCATCCGTACGGCCAATTCCCGGTCGTTCGGGGAGGGAAACTCCTCGGCATCCTGACGCGCCTTGAAGGCGAGGCGGCGATCCGGAGCGAGCGAACGCCGAATCTCGCCAAGGTGGCGACGTGTCTCCGGGAGCAGACGGTGGCCGAGTTACAGTTGCTGCTGATCGAGTCTGAAACGCATTTGGTGATCCTCCTGGATCGCCCGGAGGGTGACCCGATCGGGCTGGTGACCTTGCATGACCTCCTTCGGGCCGAAGCGGCGATGGCGCAACGATCGAAGGAGGAGAGCTGACGGAAGACGAGACCGGCCCCTCTCGCCGAGCGCGAAGGGGCCGGCATGGGTCCGTCGGCGGACGCGCCCGGACGCGCCCATCGCGACGGAATGCGTCCGACCACTGGGACGGACGCAGCCGTCCGGTCGGTGGCGGGGACGGGCCGCCGCGGAGACCTCCGGGTTCAGGTGGAGGACGGACCTGTTGAAGCCACGCCGACGTTGGATCGTTTCTCGAGTTCGGCGAGGCGCGCCCCGAGTTCCTGCATCCCACGATGGACGGAGCGGAGCAATTCGGTGGTCGTCACCACCTCGTCCCGGGCGGCGCGAACCATCAACTCCTCCAGGCTCGAGCCGGAGGCGCCTGGGAGGCTGGTCGGGCCCGCCGGGTGCTGGATTTCCCCGGCGTACTGTTGCTCCAGGAGGTCCAGGGCCTCCAGACACTGCGCATGGGTGGCGGACATCAGCCTGCTGTCGGTGGAATCCGGCGTCTTTCCGACCGGCTTCCCTCCGGCGCCCCGCTGAATCACCTTCCAGAGGGCTTCCGGGATCTCCTTGTCCAGAAACTCAACGCGACCTTTCGCCGTTGGAGTGACATTCAGCCGATGCAAGCCGGACAGGACCGCGCCCAGGAGACTGTGGTGGGTGGCCTCGTCGCTACCGACCTCGACCCGGGTCAGGCTTCCCCTGACCTGGGCGGCGGCATAAGCGAGGCGCCCCTCATCGCGCTGACCCACACCCGGCATCCATCGTGCGGGGTCCTCGATGAGCTCCCGCGCCCCCCGGATAGCATCCCGTTTCGTCTCCGCGGTGAGGATACCCATCTGGACAGGTTGCGCAGCGGATTCGGGGGTCGGGGGCTGCGGTGTCGGTGCTGCGGTCGCACGGGGCGGTTCCGCGGGGGGCGGGGGCGGCGTCTTGGGCGTGGGGACAGGCACTGGTGCGGGGGTGGGGACACGCACCGGTGCGGGGGTGGCGGTTGCTCCGGCAACCGCGGCCGGCCCGTCTGGGGGCGGCGCCTTTGCCACCGGTTTCGGAGGCACGGCGGGCTCTACCTTGGCGGGGGGCTGCTCCTGCGGCGGGGCCTTGACGGCTGGAACGACCTCGCGGGAGACCGCGTCCTGCCCTGCGGGGGGGGCTAATTTCAGGGCCGAGGGTTTTTCCGATGGCTCGGGCTGGGCGTTGGGGACGGTGAGTTGGGTCTTGCAGCCCGGACAGGCCAGTTTGCGCCCGGCGTTCTGGCTATCGACGACGATCGGCTGGCCGCAGGATTCGCATTTGAACTTGATGTCGCTCATGAGATGGGGTGGGTGGTTGGAAGTGCGAGCGGCAGTCCTACGGGCTGGGCGCCCAGTCGGGCCAAGCACGATTTTCCGCGCAGTGTCAGGTCGCTTTTGAAGGCGAACTGGTCGCGCGCATCGATGGGATACGCCTTGAGCCGGTAGTGCGTGCCCCAGGGCTCCTCGGCCAACAGGACGGTCACCGGCAGTTCCAACGCCAGGAACGGGCTGGCCAGTGCCACATCGTGGAGCTTCTGCCGCACAGCTTCTTGATCGTGGCGCGGCTGGAGGTAGAAATCCACCAAGCACTGAAGGGAACGGGTGAGGCTGTACCGGAAAGGCAAAGCGCGTGCCGCCAGATCGCCCAGGCCCAACTGTTGCAGCCCACCACGCCGCGTCCTCGCCGGGCGAGGAGCCAGACAACCAGCCGGCGGCAGAGATCCAACCCTTCGGCGTGACGTGGGAAGCAAAGCTCGAGGCGCGGGAGCACGCAGTCCGTCTCGCTCATAGGCGGCGGGTGTCTATCGGGTACCGCTCAGCGTCGCCGTCGCCGGACGACCCGCAAACCAATCCACGATCCGGTCCTTCAGCCCTCCCGCACCAGGGCGATGATCGTGTGTCCCTCGCCGGGCGAGGGTGAATCGCCACGGACAAACACCTTCAGGTTGTTGGCTCCCGTGACCAGGAACAGGGGCAACGCCTGATCGCCCTGTCGGGCCTTCCAGTCGGCGAAGGTGAATTCCTTGGTCAACTGCGTCTTTCGTACCACCTCCCCGGTTCCCAGGCGTCTCGAGAGGTCCGCGAGGAAGACGTCCTTGCCGAAGAGCAGGCGGCCGTGCGGTTCGAGTTCGAGCTTCTTGCCCCCTTCGGCGTGGACCAGGATCTGGTAGACCTCGGAGCGGCCGAAGAACTCGACGAAATGCATGGCGGCCAGGGTGTTCACCTCCTGGTTGGTGGTGAGGGCGAGCAGGCGGCCGATGCCGCTGAGTTCGAGTTCATCGCGCGCCTGCTCGGAGAGGACATTCCCGTAGTAGGTGGGCAGGCCCGCCAACCGGGCCTCCGCGAGGTTGTCCCAGTTGGTGTCGGCGAGCAGCACGGGGAAGCCCTCGCCACTCAGTGTCTTGGCCAGCACCCTCGCCAGCGGGTGCGCACCCAGGAACAGCACACCCTGGGGATTCGGTTTGGAAAGTCCCAGTCGCGTGGCCAGGGGGCCGGCGGTCAGGCCGTAAAGCGTGACCGTCCCCACGATCACCAGGAACGTCACCGACACCAGTTCCTGGGCCCGGGGGTTGCCTTCTTCCGCCAGGCGCAGGGCGAAGATGGAGGCCACGGCCGCGGCGACGATCCCGCGCGGGGCCATCCAGGCGAGAAACAGCCGTTCCTTCCATGTGAGGCTCGATCCGGCGGCGGAGGCCAGCACCGACAGCGGTCGCGCCACCAGGACGAGCACCGCCAGGAATCCCAACCCCGTGCCCGGGTTGAGTACCCTCACGTCCTCCATTCGCACTCGGGACGCGAGCAGGATGAACAACGACGAGATGAGCAGCACACGCAGGTTCTCCTTAAACTCGACGATGTGCCGGATGTAGACGCTTCGCTGGTTGGCGAGCGCAATCCCCATGACCGTCACGGTCAACAGACCGGACTCGTGCTGGAACTGGTTCGAAACCGTGAACACGCCGATGACGACCATCAATGCCACGGGATTCTGGAGGTGGTCCGGCACCCAGTAGCGCTTGAAGGAGAAGGTCAAGGCCCCTGCCGCCGCCACGCCAAGACCGGTGCCGACCAACAGGGTTTTTCCGAAACCGAGCGCTGCCCGCAGGGGCACCGATCCGGCCGCGTGCGGGACGATGGCTTCGAAGACCAGGAGCGCCAGCACGGCGCCCACGGGATCGATCAGGATTCCCTCCCACTTCAGCAGCGATCCCACCTGGCGTGCGGGTTGGATGTGCCGGAGCAGGGGTGCCACCACGGTTGGCCCGGTGACGATCAGGATGGCTCCCAGCAGGGTGGACAGCGCCCAGTCCCATTCGAAGAGCCAGTGTGCCGCCAGGGTCGCGATGGCCCAGGTGATCAGCGCCCCGATCGTGATGAGGTTTCTCACGACGCCGCCGATGGATTTCAGTTCGTGGTATTTCAGCGTTAGACCGCCCTCGAACAGGACGAGTCCGACCGAGACGGAGACGAGCGGCATCAGCCAGTCGCCCAGCAGCAGATCAGGCTTCACCCATCCCGCCACCGGCCCGGCGAAGAACCCAAACAACAGCAGCAGCAGGATGGATGGCAGTCCTGCTGCTGCTGTTGTTTGGGTTCGTCGCCGGGCCGGTGGCGGGATGGGTGAAGCCTGATCTGCTGCTGG
>JBBQML010000118.1:0-9586 GCA_038328885.1 Verrucomicrobiota bacterium
AGGCGAAGCCCTTCGTCCAGCCCTCGGTCAATTCGCGGACCCCGTTCGGGTACATGCGGAAGGAAAACACACCGCGGCCGGTCACGCTCCGTACGGGAACGTCGGCCGCCCGAAAATGCCCGGCCAACCGGACGTTTTCGAGAATGCGGCCCCGAACCGCCTCGTGCCCGCCCCCGCGCCGGTAACTCTCCCGGTCCACGAGCAGCATCTGCCCGAACAAACCGCCCGGCACGGTGCCGGCGGTCATGGCGAAACTGAAGAACAACGAAAGGTCTTCGAACGCCCTTCGGACCGAGTGATACGGTCCGACGGAGAAGGCTCCCCCAGGGTAGCCGCGGAGAATGCGAGCCAGTCCATCCGGCTCGAACCACGTGTCCGCATCGACGAACAGCAGTAGCTCGCCCGTCGCGTGCCGGGCGCCCTGGTGACAGGCCCAGGTCTTGCCGCGCCAGCCTTCGGGCAGGGATTGCGACGCGATCACCGTGGCGCCGGATTGCCGGGCCGTCGCGGCGGTGGCGTCGGTTGAGCCATCGTCCACTACCAGGATCTCGTGCGCCTTCACCGACTGCGCGGCGAGCGAACCCAGCAAGGTGGGCAAGTTATGCTGCTCGTTGCGCGCGGGGACAATCACACTGACCGTCGGCGGAGCTCCCCGCTCGGCCGTCCCGACGAGCGGACTGAGGCGGTCCAGGAGGAGGAAGCCTGCCGCCCACAGCGCCAGCGTGACAATCAGCAGGATCAGCATTGGTCCCAGGCGACGATCTTCCGGGCAACGTTCTGACCGCTGAGGACGACCATCGGCATGCCGCCGCCGGGGTTGACCGAGCCGCCGACGAAGAAGAGGTTGGGATACTTCGTGCTCTGCTTGGGCGCCTTGAAAGCGAGGTTCTTGAAGCGGTCGCTGACGACGCCGTAGATCGAGCCCTTGTTCGAGTAGTACTGCTGGCGGATGTCGAGTGGCGTCCAGCAGTGCTCGAAGACCGTGTGCTTCCGGAGATCCTTCAATCCCATCCGCTCCAGCTTGTCCACCACCCGCTCCTTGAACGCCAGGTAATCCTCCCGCGTCAACGGATGCGCGTCGTCGATGTGGGGAATGTGGGGCAGAATCTTCAGACAGTCGCAGCCGGGTGGCGCGACGGTCGGGTCGGTCCTCGACGCCGCCACGAGGTAGATTGTGGGGTCCGGGGGCAACTGGCGTTTGCGGAAGACCGTGTGAAAATGCTCCTTCTGGTGATCGGAGAAGAAGAAGTTGTGGTGGGCCAGCTGCGGGTACTCGCAGTCGAGGCCGAGTTCGAGCACGAGACCGGAGCAGGCGGGCTCAAATCGATCCAGCGTGCGCAGGAAGGCGTTGTCTTCGCGCAGCAACCGTTCGTACGCCGGGATGACCTCCATGTTCGAGATCAGGATGTCCGCGGCATGGAAGGCGCCATCCTGGGTGACGATGCCGGTCACGCGCGGGCCTTCCTGGCGGACCTCGGTCACCTCGCTGTTGAGGCGGACGACGACGCCGAGTTCGTCCATCAACCGCTGCAGGCCGACGGCGATGTTGTAGAGGCCGCCGTCGACGTACCACAGGTCGTAGCGGAACTGGATCGTCGGCAGGCAGTTCATGAACGCCGGCGAGTGATAGGCCGATGAGCCGACATACTTGATGAAGTAGTCGAAGACATCCTGCAGGTAGCGTGTCTTGAGGAACCGCTTGACCCCGCCATGCATGCTGCGGAACAGGTCGAACTCGAGGAAGTTGCGGAGGCCGTAGAATTGTCTGAACTCCTTCGCGGTGTCGAGGCCCTGCTCGAAGTAGCCGGCATTGACCAGATCGTAGAGGCCGGCGGAATACTTCAGGAACCGCTCCACGTTGGCGGGATTCTCTCCCACCTTGCGTGCCTCCTCGGCCATGCGGTCGGGCTCGGGATGGAGATCCACCACGGTGCCGTCCTCGAAGAAGTTGCGCCAATGCGGTCGCAGTGTGCGAATCGGGATGTAATCGCACATCCGTTTTCCCGACCGCTGAAAGAGCCGCTCGAAGACGTGCGGCAGCGTGAGAATGGACGGCCCCAGATCGAAGCTATAGCCGCGTTCCTTCAGAACGTTGAGCTTGCCGCCTATTTGCGCGTTCTTCTCGTGGATCGCGACCGTGTAGCCCTCCTGGGCCAGCGAGATGGCCGCGGACAACCCTCCGAGACCGGAGCCGATGATGATGACGTGCTTCTTCATGCCGACCTCATTGGGGTCCCGTGACACGCGCCAGACCCTCCGCCGCCAGGCGATCCGCCGGGTGCTCGACCAGCGCCTTGCGGAAGTAGTCCGCTGCGCGCGCGCGCTGACCGAGCCGTTCGCAGGTCCGCCCGATGAAGGCGAGACAACTTGCGTAGCCCCACCGCGGCTCCAGCGGTCCCGCCGGGCGGCGCGCCTCCGCGACGAAGAGTTCTTCGGCTGTCAAAAAGGAGGCCAGTGCCTCTCGGAGGTCCGGCGGCTTGTGCGCGGTGTGAAACTGGCAGGTGCCCAGAAGGTACCGCACCCTCGGATTGTCCGCGCCATACTGGATCGCCACCTTGCGGTGTTCCTCGAGTTGTGGGCCGAACCACATGGCCCGGAGCAGGCTTTCACCGATCTTCATGCCGAGGAGGGTGCCGAGCAGCGCCTGACTCTCAGCGTGGTGGGGGTCGAGTTCCACGGCGGTGCCGAGTGCCTCCAAGGCGGCGGTCATGGCGGCGTCCGCAGCGAGCGAGTTCGTGTGGGCTGCGGGCAGGCTGCGCAACTGGAGCAGGCGATGGAATTGAGCCGCTCCCAGCCAGTAAAACGGAGTGCAGGAGCGTGGCGCGCTGGTGGTCGCCTGGTGGAACCGTTCCGCCGCCGCCCCGAAGCGGGCCCCATCCCACGCCTGGTACGCGGCGTTGAATTCCACGATGCCAGCGGCCGTGAGTTGGTCGACCTTGCTCTCCGCGGAAGCTGCCAGCGCGGCGAGGCACATCAGGGCTGAGAACCAGTGGCTAATGGCGATTTGATACGCCCCAGTCGGGTTTTCTCCAAGCCGATTGTGGATTTCGCGGCCGCCGTCGAACGCCAACCTGAGGGGGCGACGCGGTTCCTCCTGGGCGGCTGAGCTTGATTGCGACCGCGGGTGGGGATAAGCCAACGGATGTGTCCCAACGAGTTTTGATTGTCGGCGCCGGCCCGGGGGGACTGGCCACCGCCCTGTTGCTGGCCAGGGCCGGCTTGGAAGTCACGGTCGTCGAAAAGCAGCCCCGGGTCGGCGGGCGCACGTCGGTGATCGAGGGTGACGGATACCGCTTCGACCTGGGACCGACGTTCTTCCTCTACCCGCAGATCCTCGAGGAGATCTTCACCGCGGTCGGACGTGACCTGCATCGCGAAGTGCCCATGAAGCGGCTTGATCCCCAGTATCGGCTGGTGTTCGGGGCGGGCGGCGAACTCCTGTGCACCTCCGACATCGAACGGATGGTAGCCGAGATTGCCAAACTGGCGCCCGCGGACGCGCCGCGGTTCCGGCAGTTCATCGCCGACAACCGTGTGAAGCTCGCGAAATTCGCGCCGTGTCTCCAGTCGCCGTTCCCGGGCTGGACGAGCCTGTTGCAGGCGCGCCTGCTCGCAGTGCTGCCGTTCCTGAAGCCCTGGAAATCGTTGCACGCCGAGTTGGCCGGCTACTTCCGCGATCCCCGCCTTCAACTGGCGTTCACGTTTCAGTCCAAGTACATCGGCATGTCGCCGTTCCAGTGCCCGAGTCTGTTCTCGATCCTGTCCTTCCTGGAGTACGAATACGGCATTTGGCATCCGATCGGCGGCTGCAACGCGCTCAGCACGGGCATGGCGCGCGTGGCCACCGAGTTGGGCGCCGCCATCCGGCTGAACGAACCGGTCGAGGAAATCCTATTCGATGGACGCCGCGCGGTGGGTGTGCGGACCGCCGCGGGCGAACTGCGCGCGGACGCCGTCGTCGTGAACGCCGACTTTGGCCACGCGATGACGACCCTGGTGCCCAATCGGCTTCGGCGCAAATGGTCCGACGCCACCATCGCCCGCAAACGATTCTCCTGCTCGACCTTCATGCTCTACCTTGGCATCGAGGGCCATTACGACCAACTCGCGCACCACAACATCTACGTCGCCCGGAATTACCGGCAGAACCTGGACGAGATCGAGAACCAGCACGTGCTGACCGAGGACCCATCATTTTACGTCGAGAACCCGAGCCGTACGGACGACACGATGGCGCCGCCCGGCCACAGCGCCCTCTACGTGCTCGTGCCGGTCAGTCACCAGCACCCGAACATTGACTGGAGCCGTGAGCGGTTGCGCTACCGCCAGGTGGCGCTGCGTCAACTGGCGAGGCTGGGCATCACCGATGTCGAGCGGCGCATCCGTTTCGAACGCATGGTCACGCCGGACGAGTGGGAGAAGAAGGTCGGCACCTACCTGGGCGCAACCTTCAACCTCTCCCACAGCCTTGGCCAGATGCTGCACCTGCGTCCCCGGAACCGGTTCGAGGAGTTCGACCGGATGTACCTTGTCGGCGGCGGCACGCATCCCGGCAGCGGCCTGCCCGTCATCTTCGAATCGGCACGCATTGGGGCGCGGTTGCTCATGGAGGACCTGGCGTAGGCCCCCGTGGGAGAACCGCCATCGAGTTGACCCGCCGGCCCAGACCGGGGGCGTCGTGCAGACCCTCACGCCACCTCAGGGGGATGCGGTCCACTCCCGCGGCGGCTCCCAGCAGCGCACCCACGACCGCCCCCCGATGGCAGTTGTCCCCGCCCACGTTGGTGTTGGCGATGATGCCGGCCTCGAAGTCCTCGTCGTATTTCCACGCCAGGTAGAGCGACGCGGGGAAAGCGTCGGCGAGGTAGCAGGCGGGACTGACCCGGCGACCGATGACCACCTCGTCCGGTTCCTTCAACCACTTCCGGGCGGTGCTCTCGGAAAGCCAGTCGCTGCCGTGCGCGAAGATCGCCTCGCGCAACCCCATCCCGGCCAGGACGGCCCCGAGAATCCGCACCAGGACATCGGCGGCGGTGAGTACCTCCGGGCCACGATGGGTGAGTTCGACATGCTCGCGCACCGCTTCCCGGACCGCTTCGCTATCACCGCCGAGGAAGGCCACCAGCACGCCGACATGCGCCAAGCCGCCAATATGAATATCGCTCCCGCCACATTTCCACGGGCTGGTGCCGCGGGCATGGGCCGTGAAGAACTTTCGGTGGCATTCCTCGACGTACGTGTCGCGATGCCGGCCCGGGGTCAGCATGAAGTCGACATATCGCCGGAGGTAATCCTCCGGGTCATAGCCGCCCCGCTCCTCAAGGGACTCGATCAGCACTCGGGCGAGTTGCAGATTGAGCGTGCTCTCGCCGGCAGCGAGGAACTGATGGTAGTGAACACCGCGCTGCCCCCAGTACTGCGCTTGCTCGTGCAGGATGTTGCCGCGCTCGTTGAGCGGGGTGTAGGCGGAGCGCCAGAGGATGCTGTCCGGATGGGGATTTCGGGGAGCAAGATAATCCCGCACAACGCCGTAGTCGCGGCGTAACGCCGCACGGTCGTAGTACCAGTGCACGGGCATGGCTAGAGCGTCGCCAATGAGGCAACCCCAGACCGCGCCGGCCCGTCGATTCTCAGGAGTTGTCGTCATCGGAGTGATGGGTCAGGCCGGGCCTGATCGATTCCCGGGTGTGGCTGGGCCTCCGGACAGCGCACCGCCGGACAAAATCATGATTGGGGCAGCGTACGGGATCCGTCGGCTTGCCGCTCTTGCGAACCTTGCGAAGGCCGTCCAGCGCTGCGCCCAGGTGAACGAGGCTGCCGACGGTGGCCGCACCCAGGCTTCCCACGAATTCACGGTAAACCGGCAGGGCACCTCCACCGACGAGCAGTCCCAGGGCTCCCAACTCCCTTGCGGCGCCCGGTAACGCTGCTCCCAAATTCGGATGACGTGCGCGCTCAATCCGGTCACGCGAGCGACCATTCGAATCGGATATTGGGCATCAGCCATTTCTTATACAACACTTAGACAATCTGGCCGGCAAGAGCAAGCCCAGGTTTCACAACCACCCGGCAAACGACTCATGACCTACTGGTTTTGGCCGGAAGACGCCCCTCATCAAAGGGCGCCGAGCGCCCGCCCGAACATGGCTTCTACAAATCTTTGACAGAGTGAAAATCTTCCACATAATTCACCCCACTGCGTCGGGGGGCATTCGTCCGGCGGACCTCGATAACCGATGAATCGGTTCACCACGCCAAGCTCCGTGCAAGGACAGCGACCAAACAGATTCCGGCACAGCGGTTGATTTACGGTGACCGCCTGACGGCAAAAAGAAACCACAACGTACTCAACCGAACTGCATCATGAAAATCATCCGCATCACGTGATCGACACCGTGATTGTGCCCAACTGATCCCAGGGGTCAGCGATCGCAAGGCGGGGGGCGCTCGGCCCTCCGCTATTCTTCTTCCACGCAACACCTCTCCCGTACGTCGATATGTCATTCAAGAACCGGAACATTGTCATCTTTGGAGCCACCGGTGGCATCGGATCCGCCCTGGCTAGACAACTCGCGCTCGACGGCGGCCGTCTCACCCTTGCGGCCCGCAACCGGGACCGGTTAGGCGCCCTGGCGGCTGAACTCCAAGCCCACGCAGTCCCGGTTGAAGTCACGGACTCCGACGCGGTGGACCGCTGCCTCTCCGAGGCGGGGGAGCGCTACGGGCGCCTGGATGGTGTGGTGAACTGCGTGGGCTCTCTTCTCCTCAAACCCGCGCACACGACGCAGGACAGCGAGTGGGCGGGGGTGTTGGCGACGAACCTCACGTCCTCGTTTTACATCCTGCGCTCGGCGGCACGCCTCATGATGCGTGGCGAGGGCGGGTCCATCGTGCTGATGGCCTCCGCGGTGGCCCAGCGGGGGATGATCAATCACGAAGCCATCGCGGCGGCCAAAGCCGGCATCGTTGGCCTCGCCCTTTCCGCCGCCGCGACCTACGCCCGCTACAACATCCGGGTGAACTGCGTCGCGCCCGGCCTCACGCGCACCCCCCTCACCGCCTCGCTGACCGGAAACGAGCTGACGCTCAAAGCCTCCTCGGCCTTGCATCCGCTCGGTCGCATCGGCGAACCCGACGAAGTCGCGAGCGCCATTCGGTGGTTCCTGTCACCCGAACAAGGCTGGGTGACCGGCCAGGTACTGGCAGTGGACGGCGGATTGGGCTCGGTCCAGGCCCGCACCACGATATCCCCTTAATGGCGATGAACTGGTACTGCTATGCGATCTACAACGAGCGAGGAAAGCCCGCCTACCACGTCGCCGAGCAGGAGGACGTGACCGAACTGGAGACATTTCGCTTGAAGGAAAGACTGATGGTGAATCCCCAGGACCACGACGCGCTTCGGTTCTTCTCCGTTCGGGATGAGTTTCGCGAGGCCGTCATAAAACAGCCATAGCAGACGCGTGGCGAACATCCGGGGTTTCTTTGAGCGAACGAAGTCTCACCCGCCCCTAACTTCGCCGAGCTCTTTCAACCAGGTCCTTGGCTCCCTGATCGAGAACATCGACGCCTTCGCTGGAATCGACCCCGCCACCGGCAAGATCGGCCTCCGATTCGTGCGCGAGTTCGCCCGGAGCCGGCGGCGCGGCCAGCAGGCCGCCCACGACGCCGAAGCGAAAACCGGCCCAGCGCTCCGGAGTGCGAGCGTTGGCGGGATGGGTGGCGGAGCGACTGCGGTCGGTGGTCACGTATGCCGGGACGCCGACTGCCGGGGGGAGAGCGATGCTCCCGCCCTGGGTCACGTTCCGCGGGCTCAGCCTGTCGTGCGCAGGCCGCTGGCGATGGCATTGATCGAGAGGAGAACCTCCGGCAGCAGGGAGTCGGCCTCCGACTGGCGGCCGACGGCATGCAGCCCGCGCCAGCGGCGCAGCAGGGCGATCTGCTGCTGGTGCAGGATTCCCAGCGCCCGGGCCCGCAAAGCGATGGTCCGCGTGAACCGCGGACGGCGTTGCTCGATCGGCCGCCCGCGCAAGGTGTCCAGCACAGCGCGCGTCCGCCGCCACTCGGTCTCGATCAGGCTCCAGATGCGTTCGCGCACCGCCGCATCGGCGACCAGGCCGGCGTAGGCGCGCATGAGGTCGAGGTCGGTGCTGGCCAGCGCGCTCTCCACGCTCGTGAGCACGTAGTGAAGGAACGGCCAACTGCGCAGGTTCGCCCGCAGTTGGTCCATTTCCGACCCGCTCAACGCCGCGAGGGCACTGCCGGCGCCGTACCAGCCGGTCAGGTAGTATCGCGCCTGGGTCCAGGAGAACACCCAGGGAATCGCTCGCAAGTCCGCCAGACTGGACTGGCCGGTTCGCCGCGAAGGACGCGATCCGATCCGGGCGTTCTCCAGCGCGTCAATCGGCGTGGCCTGCCGGTGGAACTGCAGGAAGCCGTCGGTTTCGAGCAGCACGCGGTAGGTCTTCAAGGAGGCGAGGGCGATACCTTCCATCAACGGCGCGAGCGGATGCGGCGTGGGATCGAACGTCTCGTGGAGCAGGGTCGTGGCGGTCACGCCGGCCAGCAGCAGTTCGAGGTGATGGGCGGCCGTGACCGGATGACCGAACTTCTGGGCGATGGTCTCGCCCTGTTCCGTGAGCCGGATGGCGCCGGTCAGCGAGCCTTTCGGCAACGCCTCCAGGAACCGGTTGGTGGGGCCGGCCCCGCGGCTGATGGTGCCGCCGCGCCCGTGGAAGAACTGGATCTGCACGCCGGCCTCGGCCCCTATCGCGGCGAGGCGGGTTTGGGCCTTCTGCAAGGCCCAGTTGCTCATGAGGATCCCGGCGTCCTTGTTGGAGTCGGAGTAGCCCACCATCACTTGTTGGAGCAACCGCTCCGGACGTCCGTCGCGCCTGGCCTGGAAGGCGAGGCTGGTGCGGGTCGCCGGGAAATCGAGGAATGCCCGGAGGATCTCCGGACCGTGCTCGAGGTCGTCCGCCGTTTCAAACAGCGGCGCCACCGGAAGCCGGCAGACCATGCCCTCCGGATACAGGCGCAGCAGGCCCGCCTCGCGCGCCAGCAGGTACACCACCAGGAGGTCGGAGGTGCGCCGGGTCATGCTGACAATTAGTGCGCCCAGACCCGAGGATCCGCAGTGGTCAAGGTGGCGGGTGACCGCCCGGTAACAGCTGAGTACCGCGTCGGCCTCGGGCCCCGCGACCGCATCGGGATGCAGGAATGGCCGGGGGGATCGCAGTTCGCGATCGAGGAAGCGGAGCCGTTCGATCTCGGACCATTCCTCCCACTGCGATCCGTCGAGGCCAGCCGCGGACATGAGTTGCGACAGGGCCTTCCCATGAAAGGCGGAGTTCTGGCGGATGTCCAGGCGGGCAAGGTGAAAGCCGAAGACATCCAAGCTCCGTAGCACCGG
This sequence comes from Verrucomicrobiota bacterium, assembly GCA_038328885.1. Taxonomy (GTDB): domain Bacteria; phylum Verrucomicrobiota; class Verrucomicrobiia; order Limisphaerales; family CAIMTB01; genus CAIMTB01. The sequence continues at coordinate 9,413 of JBBQML010000118.1, forward strand.
GGCCACGTCATGGTCCGCGAGCCGTCCGGCACCGGCTTCCACCAGCGAGGCATGAATCTCCCAAAGGTCCACCGCGAGATCATGGGCATGCGGGTACCGGCCTTGGCCCTCCAGCACCTCGGCGAGTTGACCCGGCACGACGCTCACGGGCAGTCGCGCGAGGATCAGTTCGAC
>JBBQML010000119.1:0-9422 GCA_038328885.1 Verrucomicrobiota bacterium
TCGCCGTCGCCTACCACGCCTCGCGTCAGGCGCTCCGGCACGACCGGCCGGCCAAGGCCCTGGCCCACACCGCCTTGGTGGCCGTGCTCCTGCCGCTCGTCTTCTGCGGCCACGGCCGCATCTTCGTGGACCTGGTGATCATCGGCCAGTGCACGCCCGCCCTGGAACGTTTCCGCGAACTCGTGCGGCGCTGGTATTTCCCCAAGGCCACCGACGAGACCTTCGGGATGCCCCGAACGGGATGAGGGGGCATTGGGAAGCACTCTCAGCTCGGTTCGGACGTCCTCCACCAGCGGGGAGCACTGGAAGAGGTCGCCTGAGGCGTCTGGATACAGCCGGTTCGGCTCCTGTTTGCGATAGAGCACGACGGGCAGGAGTCGTTCCGACTGGTGACCCGCCGGACCTCTGGCGAATGGGTAGATCATCGGCGCCAGCGGGTTACTGAACGTGGGCTCGAATCGACGGGCCTCGGACAGCACGCCGCCGACCTTCTGGAAGCGCGCGCTGGCTCAGTTCCATTTCCCAACGGCGAAAGCAAAGCTCGACCGAGTCACGGAAGGGGTGGCGTTTCCGATCGAGAAGAGGGGTAATAACTGCCCAGCAACTCAAGGCGTAAGCGACTATCAAGAAGTAGGTTAGTTAGTGAATAAGAGTCATTCAGAGCTGCCCCCGAAGATTCGCCTGACCCAACGGTTCGCCCCCGAGCGTTCGCCGGGAGGAGCCGCCTTGATGTAGGTGCGGTGATGCTCCACAGTCGGACTCGCCATGGAGGGGTACGAGCGTCGCAATGCGCGTCGGATACAAACGGGTCGCTTCGGGGTAGCCGTGGCGCTCCTGGCTTGGGGGCTGTTCGCGACGGCCCCGGTGCGGGGACAGGGGGCGGAAGAAGATCCGTTGCCGCCCCTGCCGCCGATCGATCCGACCCAGGAACCGCCGCGGGACTGGGCGGCCTGGCAAGGGGTGCCGAAGCTGATCGGGGTTTCGCAGGCCGACCTGAAGACCACGTACTCGTATTCGAGCGACACGACCCGGGCGAAGCGATCGGGCGAGGCCCATACGTCGGTGTTCATGGAACTGACGCGCCTGGGCATCGAGGAGACCGGGCCGACGCAGTCCGTCCAGTGGCGGGTGACGTCCGCCAACGGCTTCGGCGGGTTCACGCACACCGACTCCGGGTATTCGCTGGGCGCGGGACATTGGCTGGGGGGTGAGGGGGTGGAGCAGGGAACCTACTCGGGGCCATTGAGCCTGCGGGTGGAGCCGACCCTGAGTTTTCGCCTGCCGAATGGCGTGGGCGGTTTTATGACCCTCGGCGAGCCGCCCGGCCCGTGGGCGGCAAGGAGCGTCCGCTCCAATACGAAGTTGGACACCGTCACCGGGGGGGTGCAGGTCGAGACCTTCGACGAGGTCGTGCCGTTGGATCCGTGGACGCGCCCCCTGGAGGCTTCGTGGATCGACTTCACGGCGCCGAAGCCGGCGGTCCCGTTCAACGGACGCTTCGCGCTCGAACAGACCACGGACGAGGGGCGCGGGAGCTTCCGCCGGACGGCCTCGGTGCAGTTCTGGCCCGATTGGAATGACCTGGAGGTGCGGGTGGAGCTCGAGGATTCCACGAATCCCGGGGCTCCGTATTCGGATTGGCGCCCGGAGGGGGACATCCAGATTCCGGCCGACGCCGGGCCGCGTCCCTTGAGATTGAAGGCCACCCTGCGTCCGAAGGCGGAGTCGCCCACGGCGGAGCAGTTGGCGGCGATGCCGGAGGTACGGCGGTTTCGGTTCGAGCTGGCCGACACCTCGCGCGAGCCCGGGGTGTGCCTGAACTGGCCGTCGCCGGAGGGGTCGACGTTTCCGAAGGAGGATCCCGAGTACGATCTGCGGTTCCTCGCCACCATCCCCGAGGCGATGGAGCTTTCACCCCGGAAACAGAAGGCGGGGGTGCGCCCCCTGCCCGGCGAGGACCCGACCCTTCCAAGCGCCTGGGTCCTGCTGGAGTGTTTCGATTTCGGGGCCCACGCGAATTTGCAGGTGTACGCCGACCTGGCCGACGGTCGGGTGATCGTCGGACATCTGCGGGTGGGCGAGGAAAAGCGGTACCTGATCCCGATCCCGGACCGCCTCCCGGGGAGTCTCGTGGCCGGGAAATGGCGGGACGAGAATCAGGTCACCGGACCGGACTCCGAGGACGTCGACGACGAGCCGGTGGGGGATGGCCAGAAGGGGGATGGTTTTAGTGTCTACGAGGAGTACCGCGGTTTCCGGGTGGGATTGTCACATGTCTCGCCGGATCCCCGGCGCAAGGACCTGTTCATCCGCAACCTCAACGGAGGGACGGTGAGCGCGGCTTGCCGCTCCCTCGAGCAGAACACGGCGGTCGGCGGTCGGAAGGGGCTCCGAATCTGGGAGACGCTGGACTGGGACGAATGGCATGCGTCGCGCGTGATGAATCCGAATCGAAGCGCAAACTCCCCGCGGTCCTCGGACGAGCCGCAACACGGCCTGCTGTTGGAGCCGAGCGATGCCGAGGGCGACGTGATCGTCTCGTATGCCGACATCGTCAAACGGCCGTGGCGCCCGAAGAACACGAAGCGGGTGGTCGTGCATCCGAAGGACAACACCGTCGAGACCATCGCCCACGAGATCGCCCACGCCATCGGGGTCCACCATCACGGGGACCTCGACTATCACGCGCAATGGACGGAGGTGGATGTGACGGCGCCGGACGGGACGCGGCGGCGCCGGTTTTTCGAGCAAGTCATGGAGTTGGACGCTGCGGCGGGGACTCTCAGCCCCGTGGGGGTGCCGTTTCCCATCCGGGTTTTCCGGGAGGGCCAGACCCGGGAGACGCTGCCCATCCAAACGACCAATGCGCCCCCACCTCCGAAAAAGGTCTTCGTGGCCCAGCGCGGAGGCCAGCACTCGGGGCAGGAGTTCTGCATCATGCGGTACAACTGCGCCGGGGCGTACATGGTGCCCGGTCGCCCGTTGGACCGGATCACCCCGCCGAAGACCATCGTCATCGAGGTGCCCGGGGTCGATATCTACACCGTGTGCCGGAGCTGTCAGGGCACCGGCATCAACCCGCGTCGGTACGGACACGCCTATCGGGGGAACTGCCTGGACCAATTCTGCGTCCGCGACAGCGCGCCGGAGCGTGCCATTCCCACCGGCCAATGCCCGGATACGCCTTAGCCCCGGATACCCATGAACCTACGTGCCTTTTTTCTCGGTCTGGGGTGCCTTCTCGCTTCCCTGGTGCCGACTCCCGCCCAGGACGCCACCGCCGGGGTCCTCATCGTCGATCTCGTGGGAGAGAAACCCGAGGCGGCGCGCGGGTGGCCCCTCCACTTCCATTGGTACGCCCTGCGGCCCGGGGCCGTCGGAGACACCCTGGTCATCACCGGCGGCGCCGGAGTGGTCCACGAGGTGCGGGCGTTGTCGCCCGGCCAATGGTGGCTTTCCCCCGAGCAAACCGCGGCGTTCCCCGTGGGAGCCGCGACCGCGCGCGTGGGACAGGTCGGGTTGAGGTTGGGTTTCGTGGATCCCACGCCCCCGCTTTCGCGGGCGCGCGAGAGTGCCCGTCGCCAGGCCGTCATCGAATACAACCTGGCGACTGGGCAGGCGGCGGCGGCCCGGCGCGAGGCGGAGGATTGGGTGGCGGCCAGCCCGAACGCCCCGCTGCCGCGGGCCCTGCTCGGCGAGGCGCTGGCGGCCCAGGGCCTCCTGTCCGAGGCGCTGGGGGTTTTCGAGGAGGGCTTTGACCGCATGGTGTGGTCCGATCGCCCACCGGAGAGGCTGCTGCGGCAGGTCAACAACGTGCGCGACGCGTGGCTGGCCCAACTGCCGTTGGCGCCGCCGGAGAAGCCGGAGGAGCCGGAACCGCCGGAACCGCCGACGCTGGAGGAACAGGACCGCGTGTACGGCCAGGATGCGAAGGGCCAATGGACCGCCACCGCGACGGCCAGCAGCGAGTACCGGACTTCGGGCGATTACTCGGCGTCGCGGGCGACGGGAGCGCCGGACGTGACGCGCTATGGCGACAGCCCGCGGGCGTGGGCGAGTCGGTTGGCGGATTCCGGGCCGGAATGGCTGGAACTAACCTTCTCGAACGCGGTGGTCGCCACGGGGGTCCGCGTGCGGCAGGTGAACAATCCGGGAGCCATCACCCAGATCGAGGTGTTCGATGCCGCGGGCGCGGGTTGGACGGTCTTCTCGGGTGTGGACACGAACGTCTATCCGGCCAGTCAGATCGCTTGGTTCGTGGCGAAATTCCCGCGGACCGCGCAACCGGTGCAGCGGGTTCGGATCACGCTCGATTCGGCGCGCGTGAAGGGCTGGAACGAGATCGACGCCGTGCAACTCGTGGCCGCGCCGGCGCTGCCGCCACCGGCACCGACCTTGACCTACGCGTTCCAGGCGGCGACGGGCACTTTGGAGATCGCCGGTTGGCCGGCGGGATTCGTTCTGCAGCGGGCCACGAGGCTGGCTCCGGCCGACTGGCAGACCTATGCGGTCCAGCCTCCGGTGAGCCTGCCGGTGGGAGGGCATCCGGTCTTCTTCCGGCTCGCCGAGGCGCCGTGAGCCGTCACGGCGAAATACAGGGCGCTCTCTTCCGCGCTGCAAGGCTCACGGCGACCCAGGCAGCCAGGGGCCACCATGCCCCCGGGGCGGCCGACGTCGGGCCCGCCGCCCGATACCGTCGGGTCCCTTGCCGACCAGAAAACCTATTCGTACGGGCGCGTCGGGGTTGTTGATCCCCTCGCCGGGGCCGGCCTCCAGAATCGGGTTGAAGCGGCTGAGTTCCCAGTCGGCCGGTGGGATGCAACGGATGTGCCTTGGCGAAGTTCCATTTTTCTCGGCGCGCTCCGTGCCTCGGTGGTTCAAACAACAAGCACTGGCGCATCTTATGCGGGGAACAGGGCTTCCGGCATTGCCTTCCCGGCCGCCACGGCGCCATAGAGCCTCATGCACCTCGCCGATTCCCCGGGAGCCCTCGTGCGACTCGTCCTGGTGGTGTTCGCCGCCGGCTTCACCGGTGGGCAGGCCGCCTCAGCCCAGACCGTCACCGACCGCCCCCTCCTCGCCCTCGATCGCTTCAAGGCCTATGTGGAGGACTTCAACCGCGGGGACGAGGAACTGTACCCGCAGGCGATACGGAACGCGGCAGCCTGGGAATTCCTGGAGGCCAACGTCCCCCGCTTCGAATGTCCCGACCCGGTGCTGGAACGAACCTACTGGTTCCGCTGGTGGACGTTCCGCAAGCACTTCCGCCAGACCGCGGACGGGTGGGTCCTCACGGAGTTCCTGCCGCCGGTGCCCTGGGCGGGAAAGCACAACACGATCAGCTGCGCCGCCGGGCACCACCTTTACGAAGGTCGCTGGCTGCGTGACCAGCGACCCCTCGACGACTACGCCCGCTTCTGGTTCCGCGGCGGCGGCGATCCGCGCCGCTACAGTTTCTGGGCCGCCGACGCCCTGTGGGCCCGCCAGAAGGTCACCGGCGACGCCAGGCTCCCCCGCGACTTGCTCCCGGATCTGATCGCCAACTACGAAGGCTGGGTCAAGTCCCGGTTCGACCCCGAGGTGGGGCTCTACTGGCAGGAGGACGGCCAGGATGGCATGGAGGTCTCCGTGGGAGGCACCGGCTACCGGGCAACGCTCAACAGTTACCAGTACGGTGACGCCCTCGCCATCGCCCGCCTGGCCGAGATCTCCGACCGTCCGGAGCTCGCCGCGAAGTTCCGGGAACAGGCGGCCACCCTGAAGCGGAATATGCTCCAGCGCCTCTGGGACCCCGACGCGGGGTTCTTCAAGGTCCTGCCCCGCGGCTCCGGAAAGCGCCTCGCGGACGTGCGCGAGTTGCACGGCCTCACTCCCTGGTACTTCGGCCTCGCCGATGCCGAGCATTCCATCGCCTGGCGCCAGTTCGCCGACGACCGGGGGTTCAAGGCCCCCTTCGGACTCACCACTACGGAGCAGCGTCACCGCGGCTTCGCCCTCTCCTATTCGGACCATGAGTGTCAGTGGAACGGCCCCAGCTGGCCTTATGCCACGGCGGTCACCCTGACGGCCGCCGCCCGCTTCCTGAACGGACCGCCCCAGGACCAACTCAGCGTCCGCGAATACTTCGATGCCCTGCTCACCTACGCGCGGGCCCACCAACTCACCCGCGAGGATGGTTCCTCGGTCCCCTGGATCGACGAGAACCTGAACCCCCGGACGGGTGACTGGATCGCCCGCACGCGGCTGAAGTCCTGGCAGAACGGCGGCTGGTCCGACGAGAAAGGCGGGAAGGAACGCGGCAAGGACTACAACCACTCCACCTTCTGCGACCTGGTCATCAGCGGCCTCGTGGGCCTGCATCCACGCGCGGACGACGTCGTCGAGGTGCGCCCTCTGGTGCCGGAAGGGGTCTGGGACTATTTCGCGCTCGAGCAGATTCCGTATCACGGCCGGTCCCTGACCATCTTCTGGGACCGCACGGGCGAACGATACCACCGCGGCGCGGGTCTGCGCGTCTGGGCGGATGGCCGGGAGCTCGCCGTCACGAACCGACTGGGACGCCTCGAAGGCCGGTTGTCTCCGCCCCGGTGAAGGACGCTGGGATCACGATGCCCAACGCCCCTCCGGGCGCAGTCCGCTGCAGACCAACTGCCCGCCAGGGCCAGGAGCATCAAGAGCCAGGCCCCGACCCAGGCGCGGAGAACCGGGACATCGGCGGCATCGGTCGGCCGGGCGCTCATGCACCCGGCTTCCGCGGAATTCCGCCCCGCGCCAATGGATTCACCACCGCCGGCTGCAGGTCCAAAGAAGCCCACCCCAAACCAGTTGCCACCCGCCGGGGGCTCAATCGAGGCTCGCGCGCAATTTCTGAACCCCGGCGGACCTCCGCCCTACTCTGAACAACCCTATGCTCGCCTGGAACCAGTCAAACGACGTGCTGGGAACGACCAACCGCGGTATCAACCAGGAATCAGGGCTCTGCACGCTGTGCCGCGCCGACTGCAAGGGGAAGTGCGAGTCCTGGATCGCCGGAATGAAGGGACGAAAGCTCCTGTATCCCCGCGACTTCGGATCCGTCACCGCGGGCAGCGGCAACACCAACCCGGTCGGGGTCTCGTATGGCACGACCCGCATCCAGGGCTACGTCTACGGTTCCCATGGGCGCCCCCCCGGCATGACCGATTCCGCCGACGACTGCCTCTTCACCAAGGTCGACCTGAACACGGAGTTTGGCTGGTCAACGAAGACGAAATGCCGGGTGCCCCTCATGACTGGAGCTCTGGGATCCACGTTCATCGCCGCGAAGTACTGGGATTCATTCGCGGTCGGCGCCGCCTTGGTCGGCATCCCGATCGTCGTCGGCGAGAATGTGGTCGGGGTGGACCGAGCCGCGGAGATCCGAAACGGGCGTATCCTGAAGGCACCGGAGCTCGACCGTCGGATCGCCTCCTTCCTGCGCTATCACGACGGCCACGGAGCGATCATCGTGCAACTGAACGTCGAGGACACGCGCAACGGGGTGGCGGAATACGTCATCGAACACTACGGCGACAAGGCGGTCATCGAGTTGAAGTGGGGTCAGGGGGCCAAGTGCATCGGAGGGGAGATCCAGGTGACCAGCTTGGACTACGCCCGCTTCCTGGCCCAGCGCGGCTACCTGGTGGATCCCGATCCGCTGCTGCCCGAGGTTCAGGCCGCGCACGAGGCCGGGGCCATCAAGGCCTTCGCCAGGCACAGCCGACTGGGGTACACGGACCGGCATTCGGTGGAAGATGTCGCGGAGTCCTTCAACGATTCGGTGCGCCACCTGCGCCAACTCGGGTATCGGCGGATCTCGCTCAAGACGGGTTCGTATGGAATGGAGGCGCTGGCCATGGCCATCCGGTTCGCGACCGACAACCAACTCGACCTGCTCACCATCGACGGCTCGGGCGGCGGCACGGGGATGAGCCCGTGGCACATGATGGAGCAGTGGGGCATCCCCCCGATCTACCTCCACGCGAAGGCCCATGAGTATGCGAGTCTGCTGGCGGCGAAGCGTGACCGGGTGGTGGACCTCGCGTTCGCCGGAACGCTGTCCCGCGAGGACCACATGTTCAAGGCGCTGGCCCTGGGCGCGCCGTTCGTGAAGCTGATCTGTATGGGGCGGGCGATCATGATCCCCGCCTTTGTCGGCTCGAACATCGAAGGCGCCCTGCACCCCGATCGTCGCGAACGGGTTTGCGGACACTGGGATTCCCTGCCCCCGGCTGCGGCCGAGAACGGCCTCAAGCCGGAGGAGATCTTCGCCGGCTACTTCGAAGTTCAGAAAAGGGTCGGTGCCGCCGAGATGAAGCACATCCCCTACGGGGCCATCGCCATCTGGACCTTCGCCGACAAGATCGCCGCCGGCCTCCAGCAACTGCTCGCCGGCGCGCGCCGATTCTCCGTGGGGGCCGTCTCCCGGGACGACCTGATGGCGGCCAACCGGGAGACGGCGGCGGAAATCGGCATCCCGTTCATGACCGACGCGCTCGATGCCCAGGCGAAGAAGGTCCTCGGGGTCTCCATCTGAGTTGTATGTATGAAACGTACCACCTTCGTTCTCGAGGAGGGCGTGCTGGAGGGCATTCGACGGGAGGCGCAGCGACGTGCCGGCGACATGTCGGAGATGGTGAGTGAGTTTCTGCGCACCGGCCTTCACCGAAAGCGGGAGGTTTCCCCCCCGACCGCCCGAGTCCCGCCTGGTAGTGGATCGTCGCCTGATGCGCGCGCTTCGATTGTTGCTCGCCAAAGGACACGAAGGTGTCGGGTTCGGTCGAGACGTCGACGGCCTTGCCGCCGAGGGCCGCGAGTTCTCGAAACGTCTCCTGAGCTGATTCCTCCTCGCCCAGTTGCTGTCGGGCCCGGCCGCGGTCGCCCTTCAGGCTCGTGACCTCCGCGGCGGCAAATTAAGCCGGAGCCCGCCACTCGGCGCTCCACGTTGCCTTCATCAGCGTCTCGAGCGCCTGCTCGTTCCGCCCCTGGGCCTGTAACGCGACGCCCAGGTAGTAGGTGGTCTCCCCATCCTTCGGAGAGGTGTACCGGTCCGTGAGCCGCTCCAGCGCCTTCCGGAACAACCGCTCGGCATCGCCAAACCGCGCCCGCTTCAACCGCGCAATGCCCAGCGCCGTGTTGACCCGCACATCCCCGGGGTCGCGTCGCAGCGCCTCCTCCCAGTAAGGGTCCGCCTCCAGCGTGGCATGGTGGAACTGCTCGATCCTCAAGCCGGTGAGATAGAGCTCCTCGACGGTGGCCAGGTCCTTGGGTGCCGCCGGCGCGTCGACTGGTTTGGGCAGGGGCGTGGCCTCGAGCCGGACCGGCTGGTAGGCTACCAGTTCACGCCCCACCGACTCCAACGCCACCCGCAGGTCATGCTCGTCGGTCCCGGCAGGCAGCCGAAC
>JBBQML010000120.1:0-9369 GCA_038328885.1 Verrucomicrobiota bacterium
GAAACCGGTTCGGCGGCGAACAGCCATTCCAGGAACTCCCCCGAGAGCTCGGCCCGCCCCAGCACCGGAAAAAGCGCCGCCGACTGAAGGTCCTGTCCAGCCCCGCCGGCGAGCGCTGAATCCAATCCGCGTCGCCGGAACCAATCCACCGCCGGCCGGCCCAGCCAGCGGGTTGACTCCTCCCCCAGCGGGCCGGAGAACGCGTCGTCGATGCCGTAGAACCGGATGCACCAGGCTTCCTCGCCGACGGGGACGAAATCGAGGCAGACCCCGGACTCCAGCCGCACGGACCAATCGTTGTCAGGAATCCCGGTGAGGACATGCCCCCGGCCCAAGGCCCAGGAGGCCGGGATGAACGAGTTCTCGATCCAAAGCGTGTGGTTCTGGTCGCGGTGGACCCCCTGCTCGAGTTCTGCGTTCAGGACAAACTGGTCCGGATGCCAGGAGGCGCCCGGCTGTCCCAGCCGGGTCTGGTCGAGTTCCCGGTTCTGGAGCGAGGACACCGACTCGATCATCTGGCGGCTGGTGCCGAAGTGCAGGAACTCCGGTCGGGGCAACGCGACCACCGCCGAGGTCAGTGCCCGGATCTCGCCATCGTCCTCCGTGGGCCGGGTCCCCAGGGCCAGCGCGAACTTCCCGTAGAACTCGAGCGGTTGCGCGGTGCCGCCGGCGAACCCGCCCGACGACTCCGACCAGCCACAGCGCCGCAACAGCACTTCCAGCGCCCGCGCGCTCAGGAGCCACATCCCCGTGTCCACGAGGAAAAGATGATCCACCGCCAGGGCGGCGATGGTCCGGGGCGGCGGCTTCTGCAGGAAGAACGCCAACTCGCCCACCTGCGGGCGAGGCGAGAAGAACACGCCGAAATCCTTCGCCTGTTCCGGGGTGGTCCACATGCCCAACCCCAGGACGTCCACCCGCGGGAACACCGGCAGGTCGGACCCGAATCGAAGCAGGACATCCCCGCTCGCCAGCATCGCCTGATACCCCTGCGGCGCGTGGCGCAGCACGCGGTGATAGTCGGCCAACTGAACGTCGAGCAAGGTCTGCTCCAGCCGCTGGCCCCGCCCCCAGCGGAATACCGGGAACGGCATGAGGATCTTGCCCGTGGCCGCGTAGGCCGGGAGCCGTCGGCTTTGCCCACCCGCGTGGAGAATCAGCTTCCGGCTCGCGGTCAGCCAGGTGGGAAGGTCCCGGCCCCCACCCGTGGCTCGCCAGGCTTCCACCAGCAGATGCGCCGTCCCCCCGCCGGAACCGAGCGGGCAACCCACCGGATCCGAGCCCGAGAACCACTCCGGCCGCGGGCGTTGCTCCAAACCCGCGAAACACTCCGCCATGCGCGGGGGCAGCGAAAGCAGATGCTGGATCGGGATCTCGCGGTCGTTCACCGGGCGGAGGTTGGGCTCTCACCCCATCCCGAGGCAAACGGCAACCGCCGACCCTCACCCCCGCGAGGGCCCCGTTCAATCGGCGTCAGCGGTTCCAGTCAACGTCCACGACCCCCCTCGACCTCGGTGTGCGGTTCCGATCCAACGGGACCCGCCAGAAGCGGGAGCGTGCCGACGGGGGTCACCCGGCGGTCACCGCGCCAGGATGCGCACAAACCGCGACCCCGCGCCGTCGGAAGCCTCCTCGATCCAGGCTCCCAGACCCGGTGAAGGATAGGTCAGCACACCCGGCAACGGCGTCCACCCCACCATGTCGCCGCTGGTCTCCACCAGGTAATCGCGGCTGGCGGCCACTGGAAACGTCAGGGACAGCCGGCCGGCCTCGCCGAGTCCCCAGGTCCGCAGGCGCAGCACACTGGCGCCATCACGCGGATCGGTGCCGGCGAGGTACTCCTGCGCCGCCGTGGCCCCGTCGAGGTCGAGGTCGTCGGCCGCCGAAACGCTGGTAAGGTCGCCATACCAGAACCGTTCCCAATCGTCGGGCAACCCGTCGGGCTCCGAATCCTCGGATCCCACCAGCACCCCTTCGATCTCGAGCGCGGGCGGGTCGTGGATCAGGCTCTCGCGGGTCGCCCACCAGGGGTAAGCCCCGACGCCCCCTGCGCCGGTGCCCCCCGGGGTGCTCTGTCCTGCAGGCGAGAGGGAACTGACCATCAGCCGCAAGCGACCTTTGTGCAGGGATCGCTGCAGGTAACCGAGGATGAGCGGATCGGTGAGATCCACCTCGAAGGTCATGCGTCCGCCATCGGGCATCTCCTCCCCGGGGGCGGCGTTCGTGGTGGTGCCCACCCCCCAGGGCCGCACCTCGAAGGGCGCGTTGGTCCAATCGGCGTTCAACTGGCCCACGTGGTTGGCGATGTCGATCAGCACACCGTTGGTGTCGTACATCGCGGCGAACGCATGGCGTGTGCCGATGGAGATCGTGGAGTCCGTGTAGGCACCCACCGGGCCGAAGGAGGAGTTCTCCAAAAATGTGTCGGCCGTGAACCCGCCGCGAAACCCCGCCCCGTAGATCTCGATGGGCCGCCCCGGATCGCCATCCGGCACCGGGTCGGGAACGTTCGTCCCGTAGGTCCGGAAGGAGTCGTAGGTGGGGTCATAAATGAACGGGTGGTTCGGCTGGCCCGGGGCCTGGGAGGTGAGCGTCACCCGCACGGAGCGAAGCAGGTAGCGGGCCGGACCGGCCTGCGTCGCCACCTGGGAAGCCGTGTCCCAACCAAGCAGGAACTCGGCGTCACGCGTGTCGAAGCGCGAATCGAAGGATCCGTAGGTGGGTGCCACCTTCCGCGAACCCGGCTCGAAGTTGAACGGGTACATCCAGCGGTCGAGGTCCGGACGCTCAGGTGCAACGCGGAACTCGCCACCGAGGGCGCACCCGCCCCAGCCAGCGGCCAGAGAGGCCCACAGCAATCGGATCGCCAGCCACCCCGAACCGGCCCTCAGGCCAGGAATTCTCATGTTGGATTGCAGCGGGCGGATTCCCAGGGATCAGTCGACTCAGAGGCGACGGCCCCGGCCGGCCAGCATCACCAACCCGCCCCCGAGCCCGAGCAACGCCAGCGGGCCCGGCTCCGGCACGATCTGCACGTCGAGTTGCGCCGAATCCAGGCTGAGGTTCACCTCGGCCGCACCAAACGAGATCGCGAAACTGTTCGCACTGAGTCCGCTGATGTCCCACTGCCACAGGCTCGAAACCCCGAAACCACTCCCCGGACTCGGCGGCGGCGGGCCGAAGGAGACCCGGTCCAACTCGGTCCGCGGGGCTCCGAGGGTCTCGGTCCAAGCCACCAGGCGGACGTCGTCGTACTTCAACTCCGTGCCCAGCGCCCGGACCTGCAAGGCCACCTGCGCCACCGGCTCGGTTCCCGAGTACCGGATCTCGAAGCGACTGAGGTCAGTCCCGTTGTAGAGATTCCCCGAGCCCAGCACCTGGCCGCCCGCGGCAAACTGGAGCAACCGGGCGCTCCCGCCCGTGCTCCCCAGGTCCGGGGCGTTCCCCGGGCTCCCCTGCGCCACGGTGAAGTTCTCCCAGCCATTGTAGGTCGCGCCCGGCAGCCCCGAGAAGGACGGCACCACGAACCCGTTCGTGCCCGCCCAGGCCGCCGTGGAGCCCAAGACCACCAACCCCGACACCCACGCCTTCAGATTAGTTCTCATCGTCTTCAAACAAGCTAGTAGCCACCCTAACTAATGCACAATCACTTTCTCCGGCGAGGCCTCCGGCATTCCTGGAGGTTGCACCCCGTCGCCACCACCTTCGCGCGCACCAAGCCAATCCAAGCCAATCCAAGCCCTGGGCGCCTCCGCCGGACCGATCCAACGGGCACCTCCACGGGGAGTCAACCTAGAGCTTTTCCATCGCACCATCGAGCACCGCGATCAGCGCATCCAGGGTCTGCCTCGTCTCATCGCCCATGTTCGAGATCCGAAAGGTCGTCCCCTTGATCTTCCCGTAACCGCCGTCGATGAGGATGCCCTGGTCCTTGACGAGCTTCTGCAACTTCGCGACGTCGATGACCCGGCCGCCCGACCGGGCGCCGTTGTTGAGGCACACCAGTGTGAGCGACTCGTAGCCGGATTCGGGGAACAGGGTGAACCCCTGCCGGGCCGCCCAGTCCCGCAACTGGCGATTGGTGGCCGCGTGCCGCGCATACCGGGCCGGAAGGCCCTCATCGAAGATCTCCTCCAGCTTGGCCGCCAGCGCGTAGGTGTGGCTGATGCTCGGCGTGCTGGGGGTCATGTGCTGCTCGGCGTTCTTCTGGAACTCGAGGAAGTCGAAGTAGTAACCGCGGTCCGCCGCCCCCGCCGCTCTGGTCAGGGCCGCCGGCGAGCAGGCGAAGACCGACAGCCCCGGCGGAAGCGCCAGCGCCTTCTGCACGCCCGCGAGGAGGACATCAATCCCCAGGCCGTCGAAGTCCATCGGCACGGCACTCAGCGAACTGACGGCGTCCACGATGAACATCACGTCCGGGTACTTCCGCTTCAGCGCGGCGATCCCGGCGAGCGGGTTCATGAGACCGCAACTCGTCTCGTTGTGGATGAGCGTCAAGGCGTCGAACTCTCCGGTCGCCAGGTGCTGATCGATGGCCTCCGGCAGAATCGGCGAGCCCCAGGGAACCTGAAGCGCGGTCGCCGCCTTGCCGCACCGGCGCGCGACGTCGAACCACTTGTCGGAGAAAGCCCCGCACATGCAGTTCAAGACCTTCCGCCGGACCAGGTTGCGCAGCGAAGCCTCCATCACGCCCCAGGCCGAGGAGGTGCTCAGGTACACCAGTTGGCGGGTGCCCAGAAGTGCCTGGAGCTGAGGCTGCATCCGGGCGTAAAGGTCTTTGTAGCCCTGGCCGCGGTGGCCAATCATCGGACGACAGAAGGCGTCGAACGTTTTCAGGCTGACCTCGACCGGACCGGGAATGTGGAGTTTGACGTGACCCATATGAGCAATAGACGCGGGCTGACTTTCCCCGGGGAGGCCGCCCTGTCGCAAGACCGATGGTGGCCTATCCGGCCAGCCCGCGAAAGGCCCGAACCCGCGCCTCGGTGGCGACCTTCTGGGCGAACTCGGGCGGGCCCACCTGCCCACCCATCACCACCCGGGGGTTCCGGAAGGTCATCGGACTGTCCTTCGAGCCGCTGGCCGACCCGTGGATCTCGCGGGCCCCGGTGTGCTGCAGGACCTTGGCCAGGTTCCGCTCGGTGATGCCGCCCCCGGGCACAACGATGATGCGATCGCCGGCCCGCCGGACCAACTCCGCGATCAGGTCCATGCCCTCGACCGCGGACCGTTCCTGCCCCGAGGTGAGCACGCGCTCGACCCCGAGCCCGACGAGAAGTTCCAGCGCCTCGAACGGATCGCGGGCCATGTCGAACGCCCGGTGGAAAGTCACGGGAAGTGGCCGCGCCAACTCGACGAGCTTCGCGGTCCGTGCCACATCGATCGCGCCGTCGGGCTGCAGCAACCCCAGCACGATCATGTCGGCGCGCAATTCCTTCGCCAGAACGATGTCACACTCCATCACGGCGAACTCGTTGTCCGTGTAGTAGAAATCCCCGCCCCGGGGACGGATCATCGCGGCGATGGTCAGCTTCGCCCGCTCCCGGGCCACCTCCAGGAGGCCAGCGCTGGGCGTGAGACCTCCCTCGAAGAGCGCGGAACAAAGCTCCACCCGATCCGCCCCGCCCGCCTGCGCGTTCAGCACCGATTCCACCGAGTCCACACAAATCTCCAGCAGAATGCGCTCCGACATGGGTGGAGCATGCGGCTGTGACTGATGGCACGGCAATCCCCCTGTTTCCTTGTCCGTCCGCCCCTCCCATCACACCCTGCCTCATGCACCCCTCACGTTCGCCGTCCCGCCCGGCCGTGCTCCTGAGCCTCGCCGCCACCTTGTTCATCACCACCGCCCTCGCCGCGCCTCTCCCCCGCCTGAAGGTCAGCGAAAACCAGCGCTTCCTCGTCACCGAAACCGGCGCCCCGTTCTTCTGGCTCGGCGACACCGCCTGGGAACTCTTCCACCGCCTCAACCGCGAGGACGCCAATCTCTACCTGACCAACCGCGCCGCCCTCCGATTCACCGTCGTGCAGGCCGTGGTGCTCGCCGAACTCGACGGCCTCAACGACCCGAACCCCTACGGACACCGGCCGCTCGTGGACCTCGATCCCACCCGGCCCAACGAGGCCTACTTTGAGCACGTCGACTGGATCGTCCGCCGGGCCAACGAACTGGGCATCTACGTGGGGATGCTCCCGACCTGGGGCGACAAGTGGAACAAGAAGTGGGGCGCCGGCCCCGAGATCTTCAACGCCCGGAACGCGGAGGCCTACGGCGAATGGCTCGGCCGACGCTACCGCGACGCCGGCATCGTGTGGATCCTCGGAGGCGACCGCCCCGTCGACAACGACGCGCAGAAGGAGATCAACCGGGCCATGGCCCGCGGCGTGCGACGCGGCGACGGCGGCGAGCATCTGATCACCTGGCATCCCACCGGCGGCAGCAGCTCCAGCCAGCACTTCCACGGCGATGAATGGCTCGATTTCAACATGCGCCAGAACGGGCACGCCACCGAGTTCACCGGGCGGTACGACCAGACCCGCGTGGACTATGATCGCACCCCGGTGAAGCCGGTGCTGGACGGCGAACCGATCTACGAGGATCACCCGGTCAGTTTCGACGCCAAGAAGTTCGGCCACTCGATCGCCGCGGACGTGCGGCGTCCGCTCTACTGGGACCTGTTCACGGGTGCGTTCGGCCACACCTACGGGCACCACTCCGTCTGGCAGATGTGGTCCGAGGCGAAGAACCCCGTCAACAACCCGCTGATGCCCTGGTCCCAGGCGATCCATCAGCCCGGCGCCGCCCAGATGCAGCACGCCCGCGCCCTGCTCGAGTCGCGCCCCTTCCTGACCCGCATCCCCGACCCCGAACTCGTGGTCACCGATCGCGTCCCGACGAGCGTGCCCGGCGCCGGTCGCTACCATTTCGCCGCCACCCGCGATGCCGCCGGCACGTGCGCCATGGTCTACGTCCCCGTGGGCCGATCCTTCTCGGTGCGGCTGAACAAGCTCACCGGGTCCCAGGTCCGCGCCTGGTGGTTCGACCCGCGCACCGGCACGGCCTCCTCCGGCGGCACGTTCCCCAACCGCGGCGAGAGACAATTCACGCCACCGGACGTGGGCGAGCACCTCGACTGGGTTCTGGTCCTTGATGATCTCTCCAAGGCCTATCCGGTGCCGGGCACGCGGCGCTGATCTTTCAGATAGTTCGTGCCGCCCACCACCCATCCCCAGGCCCCAACCGCCGGTGCTCTCATGATCCGCCTTCCCTCGACCGGTTGAGTTGACCCTCCGGGGCTCCGCCCGATCGAAGCGCGGCGCACGGGAGTCGGGAGAGCCCCGATCCCGCAGGTCGTGCCAAACCCCGTGTCAACCCCGCCGGGACGAACCGCAACCCGTCAACCCGTCGGCGCCTTTGCCCTTTGCCGACCGGGTCCACCCTGCTCTGCTCCGACCCCATGTCTCCGCACGATCTGACCTCGGCGCCCCTGACCGATCCCACGGTGGTCTATCGTCCCCGTGACTGCCTCTACGCGGCGGACCTCCTCACGGTCGCGTTGGTTGAACTCGATCTGTTCACCTGGCTGGCCACCCGGACGGTCGGCGTGCCCGAGGTCTGCCATGCCTTTGACTTCCGACACCGGCCCGTGGACGTGATGCTCACGCTCTTCGTGGCCATGGAATTGCTCGTGCGACGCGGGGACGCTGTCGAACTCACGCCCCTCGCCCGCGAACACCTGGTGGCGACCTCGCCCTGGTTCATCGGCCCCTACTACGCCTCGCTCCGGGAGCGTCCCGTCTGCCGTGACCTCCTCGTCGTCCTCCGCACGGGAAGACCCGCCAACTGGGGCAGCCAGCAGAACGCCGCCGACTGGCATCGTGCGATGGAGACCGAGGACTTCGCGAACTCGTTCACCGCCGGAATGGACTGCCGGGGCGTGCTCCTTTCCCAGGCCCTCGCCCGGCGTCTCGATCTCTCGGGACGCCGGCACCTGCTCGACCTCGGCGGCGGTTCCGGCGTCTATGCCTGCGCCCTCGCCGCCCACTTCCCGAATCTCCGCGCAACCGTCGTCGACAAGCCCCCGGTGGACCGCATCGCCGCGCGCGCCATCGAGCGCCGGGGCTTCGCCAGCCGCGTGACGGTTCACGCCCAGGACGTGTTCGCCGGTGATTTGCCCGCCGGCGCTGACGTCCATCTGTGGTCGAACGTCCTGCACGACTGGGACGAGCCGGAGGTCCGGGAGTTGATCGCCCGTTCCGCCGCCGCCCTGACGGAGGGCGGCCTTTTTGTGATGCACGATGCCTTTCTCAACGAGGACAAGACGGGGCCACTCCACGTCGCCGAGTACTCCGTGCTCCTGATGCACTCAAGCCAGGGCCGGTGCTACGGCGTGGGAGAAGCGCGCGACTGGTTGGAGGCGGAGGGGTTCGTGGACTTCCGGTACCGGGAGACCGCGGTGGCGCGGGGCGTGGTCACGGCGGTCAAGGGGAGATGAGTCACGCGTCCACCCCGCTCACGGTTTCGGGCTGGGATGGAGCCACCGCTCCGCCGGGCCGAACCCCGAGCGGTCGGATCAGCCCAACCGACGCTGCGCGTCGGCCAATTGCCGGGGGACATCGACCCCGTTCGGACACGTCACCGTGCATTCCGGACACCGATCGCACCGCACGTCCCGCAGGGCTCGCGGGAGGTCCGCGAAACCCCCACGCCCCCTCCCCGGATCGCCGTAGCCCGTCGCGTATAGCGAGAACCGCAGCAGGTCCGCCACGGGAAGGCCCGCCCGGCAACTGCCGGCACAGCGCTGGCACATCAGACAAAGCCGCCCTCGAACCCCGGCCGTCGAGGTCGCCAGCAAGGCCCGGTCTCCCGCGTCCGCGCGCACCGAGGCCGCCCCAATGTTCTGCTTGAGTTCCACCCCCGATTTCATGAGCAGCGGCACGGTATCGACGAGCCGGTGATTCAACGCCCATCGGAGCGCGGCGCCGAGAGCCGCCTGGCGGCCGGAAGGCGAGCGAAACGCCTCTTCCATCCCCGGATGACCCTCCGGCGCCGCGTCCAGGCCCCCCATCAACGCCTTCATCGCGACGATCCCCATCCCCGAGCGCCGGAGCCCGGCGATTTCCTCCAGGAGCGGAGCCCAGACCGGGGATGTCCAAGCGGCGAAGTTGCACGTGACCATCAGCACGCGGATTGTCGACGTCACTTGCTTGAGCCTTGGGAGAAGCGCGCCGAGGTTGTGGGTGCTCACCCCTCCCGCCCCCAGCTTCCCCGCCTCCCGGGCTGTTCCCAATGCCTCGAGCAGTTCGTCGCTCAGAACCCCCGGCTCACCCACCGCCAGCAGGTAGAAGAGGTCGAGGCGCTCCGTGCCA
>JBBQML010000121.1:0-9364 GCA_038328885.1 Verrucomicrobiota bacterium
CGCTGTTCCTCGGTCCCAAGGAATCGATGCACATCCAAAAGGTGCTGGGCTCCGACATCGCGATGGCCTTCGATGAATGCCCTCCAGCCGGGAGCAAGCCGGCCGAATACGAACTGGCCGTCAACCGCACCCTTCGCTGGGCGAGGGAGTGTCGCGAACAACCTCGGGCCCCTGGTCAACTGGTGTTCGGGATTGTCCAGGGCGGAACCCACGCCGCGTTGCGGGAGCGCTGCGCGCGCGAGTTGGTGGCCATGGATTTTGATGGCCTCGCCATCGGGGGGGTGAGTGTGGGTGAACCCGAGCCGCAGATGTTCCGGGCCGTGGAACTGGCGGAAGCCCACCTTCCTCCCGGCAAACCGCGCTATGCCATGGGCTTGGGCACACCCGCGCAGCTCATCGAACTCATTGGCCGGGGCGTCGACATGTTCGACTGCGTGCTACCCACCCGGGTTGCCCGCAACGGCACGGCCTACACGCACAAGGGCGCGGTCAACGCCAAGGCCGGCTACAACAAGGCGGACTTCCGGCCCATCGAGGAAGGGTGCGACTGCTACTGTTGCCGGAATTTCACCCGTGCCTATATCCGCCACCTGCTCAATGTGAACGAGATCCTCGGCCTCCGGATGCTCAGCGTCCACAACACCCACCTCTACCTCAGGCTCATGCACGAGGTGCGGGAGCACCTCCGGGCGGGAACGTTCGGGGATTTCCACCGCGAATACCTCGCGAACTACGTCCCCAGCAAGCGCGTCCGCGCCGCACGCGAGGCCGACGCGGCGATCCGTGAGCAGTGACCGGAGTGCTTCCGCTGCGGTCGGAGACTTGCGGTTGGGGACTTTTCCCGCCGTCGAGCTTTCCGGCGCTCAGGACGGATTGATCCGGCTGTCCTCGTCCGCAGGCGCCGGGGCGTCGGCAGGGATGGCGGTCGACTCGGGCGCGTCAGCCTCGTCGGCGGCGGCGACCGGTGGCACCTCCACGCCGGGGCTCTCCCCCGGGGTTTCGGCGGCCACGACCGCCTCGGTGCGCTCGGCCCCCTCCGGAGCCGAGGCGGGCTCGGCAGGTGCAGTGCTGTCAGGAGTCGATGGGAGAGCCGGGGCGGCGGCGATTGTCCTCGGCTTGACCGTCTCAACGGTCCTGGCCTTGGGCGGTCGCGGGGGCGGCGGCGGCTTCGGTGTCGGCTTCTTGGCGGTTTCGAGGTGACCGTTGGCGAACTCGATCACATGACCCTCGTGGATCAGCCAATGGAGGTCCGTGACAATGGCCTGGAACTCGGGGGAAGGCGGCAGTTCCTCGGTCGCGGGAGCCGGAGCAGGCGGTGAAGCGGGCGCCGGAACTGCGGCCGGGGCGGAGCCTTCTGGGGCACCTTCCACCGGGGCGGCAGCGGTTTCAGCATCCGCGGCCGGAGCCGGGGGCGGGGCCGCCGGGGGAGTGGGGGCAGCCGGAGCCGTGATCGAGACGCCCAGCGCCTCGAGCAGCTTGCGGCGGGTGCAAGCCGGCGTCTTGTGAATGGTCTCGACGATCCGACGAATCCCGTCGCCGACCGGGCTGGCCTCGAAGTCGAGGAAGCGGGGGCGGGCGACGGCCACGTGGAGCACGGTCTTGTTGACCTTGAAGAAATGAAGTCCCCGGTGGGCGAAGTCGTTGCTCAACCGCGTAACCATCCCGAGGGGGAACCGCTGCTGGTACTCGAACTCGCGCCGGGAGAGGCGTCGGAGCGGCGGAGGCAGGGCCTCACGCGCCGTCGCAGTGCGCACCGTGTGGGCACCGTGCGCCTGAACGATGTTGGGCAGGTGCACTTCCCGGAAGTGCTGCTCCACGGCTTCGCGGCTGGCCAGTTTCAGCGGCTCGGGCAGGTTCAGCGCAGTGTACTCGTACTTGAAGCTCTGCTGCTCGATCCACTGCTTCACGACCGCCTCGTCGCGGACGATTTTGACCCGCGACTTGTAGACATCGAAGGGCATCCGAGCGAAGCGCTCGGCGTGAAGGCGCTGCAGCTTGCTCTGGTAGTCGTGGAGGTTCGGCGGACCCAGCACCACGCCGCTCATCCCGCACTGCGCCACGAAGGTGTAGGTCCCCTTCGGCGGGTCGACCGGGATCTTGTCCGTCTGGTAGAACGTGCCGAAGTGCTTGCCGAGGATGTGGCGGACCGCCTCGCCCTGGCTCAACCAGACGGTGTCGTCCAGGTTGCAGACGAAGAACTGCCTCGGCGTGCCGTCGGCAGCGTTGCCCGAGGCACGGAAGTCCAGATGGTAGCGGTCAGGCCGCTTGAGAATCAGGTGGGCGATGTCGAACAGCGGGTACGCCCGCCCCGTTTGGCGGATCTGCCGGGTGAGCGAATCGATGCCCGCGGGATCCGGGATGAACTCGACGGTGATGCCCTCCGGCAGTGGTTCCTCAACGGGCTCGCGCCGCTCGGGGGGACGGTTGCGATCGCGATCAAAACGCCGCGGCCCGCCACGCCCCTCGTCGCGACGGGGCGCGCCCGGGCCCGCCGCGGGGCCTCCCGGGCCTGCCGGACCACCAGGCCCGCGACCACCTCCACCGCCGGGACCGCCAGGGCCGGAACCGTAGGCCGGCCGGCCGGACCCAGGGCCGCGGCTGTCACGGCGGGGACCGCCGAACCCGCCGGGGCCGCCGGGGCCGCCGGGGCCGCGCGAGCGCGGCCCCCCACGGTCGCGGTCGCGGCGACCGCCCCCGTCGTCGAAGTTGGCGTAACGGTTGGCCGTCTGGGGCTGTCGCGCCCAAGCGGGGAGTAGCTGGAGGTCAAGGTCCAGCTCGATTTCAGGCTTATCGCTCATGGCACAGGAAAACCCGCCGGGTGGGCGGATGTCTGGTCCCTGCCATAGGCAGGGCTACGTATCATGAATGCTGGGCCCCCGGTATTGCAAGCGTGCCGTGACCCCATGCCGTGACCCCATGCCGTGACCCCGACTGGGCACTTGAAGATTGCGCGCTCCCGCACGGTTCGCTTAGCTCCGCGCATCGTAAGCCGGGCGCGGTGCCAACGCCGCCCCTTTTTCACCTCCGCACTCCCAGCCCCGTTCTCCAGTTCTCACCATGTCCAGTATCGGCAAGTTGATGAAACAGGCGGCCCGCATCCAGAAGCAGCTCGAGTCCAAACAGGCCGAACTCGCCGCCCGCACGGTCGAAGCCACCAGCGGCGGCGGCGCCGTCAAGGTGGTGGCACGTTGCGACGGCACCATCGCCTCCATCAAGATCGATCCCCAGGCCGTCAACCCTGCCGACGTCCCCATGCTCGAGGACCTCGTGCTGACCGCCGCGAACAACGCACTGACCCAAGCCAAGGAGGTACAGAACTCCGAAATGGGAACCGTCGCCGGTGGCCTGAGCCTGCCCGGCCTGATGTAAACACCCCGCCCGCAGTAACGCCCCGGTTCCGGCCGACCGCTGCCGACCACCGACCGGCCCGGGTGCCGCGCGGGCCCGTTCCACCTGTTCTCATGACCAGACTCCCCGAGCCGCTGGCCGCGCTGGTGACTGTGCTGGGCCGCCTGCCGGGTATCGGCCCTCGTTCCGCGGAGCGCATGGCCCTGCACCTCGTGCAGACCGATCCCGCGGCGGTGGAACTGCTCGCGCATACCCTCGTCGAGGCCCGCCAACGGATTCGCGCCTGTGAAATCTGCGGGGCGCTCACGGAGGAATCCCCCTGCCAGCTCTGTTCCAGCCCGACGCGCGATGCCACCCTGCTCTGCGCCGTGGAGCGGGCCACCGATATCCTCAGCCTGGAGAAGGCCGGCTCGTTTCAGGGCCGATACCATGTGCTCGGAGGCCGATTGTCGCCAATCAACGGTATCGGGCCGGAGGATCTCCGGATCCGCCAACTCGAAGCACGTTTGGGTCCGGAGGGCGTGCGGGAGGTCATCCTGGCGCTGGGAACCGATGTGGAGGGGGATGCGACCGCCCATTACCTTGCCGACCGGTTGTCCGCGGCCGGCGTTCAGGTCACCCGGCTGGCGGCCGGTCTGCCCGCGGGATCGGGGCTGGATTTGGCAGACGAGCTGACGCTCAACCGCGCACTCGAAGGCCGCCGCGCGATGTCCTGAGGGCGGAGATCCGAGGTCAGAGGTCAGAGGGCGGAGGTCAGAGGGCGGAGGTCGGAGGTCGGAGATCCGAGGTCAGAGGGCGGAGGTCGGAGATTGGGAGAGGCGCCGGGGACACCGTCGAGGCACCCCCCAATCGACAATCCCCAATCGGCAATCGGCAATCACCAGTCTTCTCGGATCCGAGGTCGGAGGTCGGAGGTCTGGGGTCCGAGGTCTGGTGACTGGGTGCTGCTGATCTCCAATTGCCGAGTGGGGAGACTGCCGGTCCCCCCGACTCCCCGGCCAATCATCAGTCCGCAATCCACAATCCTCAGTCGGCAATGTTCCCCCCACGCCGAGGGCACGCCGGCCGGCTTGCGGCTCGCGGTGCGAGGAGCCCATCGTGGGTCATGTCGTCTGCGCAAGCCTCCGCGGTGGTGTTCGACCTGGGAAAGGTGCTGCTCGATTTTGACTACGGCCTCGTAGTGGGCCGGGTGTCAAAGCGGAGCTGGGCCGGGATCCCGGAACTGCACCGGCTTTTCCTGGAATCCCCGCTGCTGCCAGCCTTCGAGCGGGGCGAGCTGTCCGCTCACGGATTCTTCGGGGAAATCCGGGAGGCGGTCGGCTTCTCCGGGACGTACGAAGAGTTCGCAGCGTACTTCGCCGACATCTTCACCGAGATCCCGCCGATGGTGGCCTTGCACGCCGAACTCCGCGGACGCGGGGTGCCAACGTTCATCTTCTCGAACACGAACGACCTCGCGATGGATCACATCCGCCGGAATTTCCCGTTCTTCGCGCTCTTCGATGGCTACGTGCTCAGTTACGAGCACGGAGTGATGAAGCCGGACGCGCCGTTGTACGAAGTGGTCGAGGGCATGACGGGGCGGTCGGGCGCGGAGTTGGTGTACCTCGATGACCGGCCGGAGAATTTCGAAGCGGGCCGTGCCCGCGGCTGGCAGGCGATCCTGCACCACGATCCGGCAGACTCGCGGCGGCGAGTGGCCGCGGCTGGGCTCCTCGGTTGAATGGGTGGGCCCGTACTCCGTCATCCGTCATCCGTCATCCGTGATCACTGATTACCGATCAGCCCCCACGGCCCACCGCCGCACCGGTCACCGTTCCGGGAACTCGAAGCCGACCTTGCCCTTTTCCCCGAGGACGAGGAAGGCGCCGAAGTTTTTGCCCGTCTTGCGGGACACGAATTTCTCCAGCAGGTCCGTGCGACCGTCGGCGAGCAGACGGGTCATCTGCTCGCGGTCCACCGGTTGCTCGAGCACGATGCGGCCGGCCTTGAATTTGCAGGGGCGCTGCTCCCGCTGACTGTTTTCGCAGAGGTACTGCTCGGGGCCTTCGTAGACGTTGCCGCGGCAGAGAGGGCAGGTGCCGAGGGGTGTCTGGCCGGTGAAATCAACCTTGGCCGCGGGTTCCGTCGGGGTCTTGGTGCGGCCGGCGCGGGGTTTGCGTTCGCGGGGGGCGAATTCGAAGGAGACTTTCCCCTCCTTGACGATCAGGAAGGCCTCGAACTTGCGGCCGGTCTTGTTGGAGACGAATCCCTTGAGCAGGTCGGTTTTCCCCTCGGCGAGCAGTTTCTGGACGTGCGCGGGTTCGATCTGCTGCTGGAGGATGATCTTGGAGGTGGTGAAGTCACACTTCTTGGCCGGGCCCACGGCATGCTCGCAAACGTATTTCATCCCGGCATCGAAGACGTTGGCCTGGCATTTCGGGCAACGGCCAAGGGGGGTCTGCCCGGTGAAATCCACGGGCGCAGCCGCACTGCCGCCATTCGCTCCGCCCTCGCCCTCCGGGTTGGAGCCCTCGCCGAAATCGAACCCTGCCTTGAAGTCGGGCGCGGCACCCAGACGCATCATGGCGTCGAATGGCCGCCCCAGCTTGCTGCGGAAGCCGCGGAGCGGCCCCGCACGCCCGGTGCGGATGAGGTCCTCCACTTCCTCGGGCTCGAATTGGCGCCCGAGGATGATCTTGAAGAGCGACCATTCGCACTTCTGACACTGGAACGACTTGTAGTTCTCGTGGATGTCCCCGCCGCACCGCGGACAGGGGACGTTCAATCTGCCGAAGTCGCCAGGGATGGTATCGAGCTCATAGCGCTTGGCGCGGGTGACGATGTCCTCGGTGAGGTGGCGGATCTCGGCCATGAAGGTGTCGCGGCCGAGCTGGCCACGTTCCATGAGCTTGAGTTTGTGTTCCCATCCGCCGGTAAGCTCAGGTTTGGTCAGGGCTTCGACCCCGAGCCCGTTGAGGAGCACCATCAGAGTGAAGGCCTTGGCGGTGGGGACGAGTTCCCGGCCCTGCCGCAGGAGGTAGTGGTCCTCGATCAGGCCCTCGATGATCTGGGCGCGGGTGGCCGGGGTGCCCAACCCTTTCTCGGCCATCGCCTCGCGGAGTTCGTCGTCCTCGACGAGTTTGCCGGCCCCCTCCATGGCGCTGAGCAGTGTGCCTTCGTTGTAGCGCGGCGGGGGCTTCGTCTGGCTGCCCTTGACCTCGATCTCGCCCGTCTGGACCGTTTCGCCGGGCTGGACGGCGGTAAGGACGGGTGCGTCGCCCTCGTTCTGGGCCTCCTTGCCGTAGACTTCGAGCCAGCCGGGTTTGACCAGCACCTTGCCCGTGCTCTTGAACGGCTCCCCTTCCACCCGGGTGATGCGGACCGTCTCGAGGAACTCGGCGGCGGGGAAGAGGACCGCGAGGAAGCGCCGGGTGACCAGGTCGTAGATCTTCTGTTCCGCGTCGCTCAGGTGCTTGGGTTGCTCGGGCGTCGGGATGATGGCGAAGTGGTCGCTGACCTTGGCGTTGTTGAACACGCGGCGGTTGCCCGGCCGGACCCAGTCGGCGCCGAGGATCTTCGTGGCCAGGGGGCCGTAGGCCCCGACGCCCTGGAGTTCCTGCAGGGTCTGGCGGACCGTCGCCGGGTAATCCTCCGGCAAATGGCGGGAGTCGGTGCGGGGGTAGGTCAGAACCTTGTGCCGTTCGTACAGAGTTTGGGCCAGGGAGAGCGTGGTCTTGGCGCTGAAACCGAAACGACCGTTGGCTTCGCGCTGCAGTGACGTCAGGTCGAAGAGGAGTGGGGAAAGCTGGGTGGTCGGCTTGCTCTCCTCGGTGACCACCCCGGGGCGGCCGAGGCACCTGGCCCGGATCTCCTCCGCCCGAGCCTGGTCCCAGAGGCGCTCCGCCCGCAATTCGCCGTCAGCGTCCTTCCCGTCGGGCTTGTGGAACCGCTCATCGAACCACCGGCCCGGGTAGGGGCCGGCCGCGGCGTTGAAGGTCGCCAGCACCTCCCAGTAGTCCCGGGAGACGAAGGCCCGGATGCGCTGCTCCCGCTCAACCACGATGGCGAGGGTCGGGGTCTGGACGCGGCCGACGGGGGTCTTGTTGAACCCGCCCGACTTGTTGTTGAACGCGGTCATCGCCCGCGTGCCGTTGATACCGACCAGCCAGTCGGCCTCGGCGCGGCAGCGGGAGGCATCCGACAGCGGCATCATCTGCTCGTCGGTGCGCAGGTGGGCAAAGCCGTCCCGGATCGCGGCCGGGGTCATGGACTGCAGCCAGAGCCGCTGCACGGGTTGTCGGGCGGCGCTGAAGGCGGCGATGTTGCGGAAGATCAACTCGCCTTCGCGCCCGGCGTCGCAGGCGTTGATCAGGCGGTCGACATCCTTGCGCTTGATCAGTTTCGTCAGCGCCTTGAGCCGGTTCTCGTTCTTCTCGATCGGGGCGAGGGCGAAGTGGGGCGGGAGATGGGGCAGGGCATTGAACGTCCACTTGCCGCGCTTGATCTCGAACTCCTCCGGAACCGCGAGTTCCAGGAGATGGCCGACCGCGGAGGAGAGCACGTAGGCGTCGCTCTCATAGTGGTCGTCGACCTTCTTGAAGCCGCCGAGAGCCCGGGCGATGTCGGACGCGACGGACGGCTTCTCGGCGATGATGAGTGACTTGCCCATGCCTTTACAGACCGCGGCTTCTACAACACGGCGCCAAAGGGTTGCAACAGATTGCTGGCGGGATTCGCCCGGCGGAGGTGCTCAGCCCGGGCTTTTCCGCCGCCGCCACTCCCGTAGGAACTCGATGATGGCTGGCAGGATGGAGACCACGATGATCCCCAGGATCACCGCCGAGAAATTCTTTTTCACGAAAGGCAGGTTCCCGAAGAAGAAGCCGCCCACCGTGCAAAGCACCACCCAGAGAACCGCGCCCACGACGTTGTAGACCATGAAGCGTCGGTAGCTCATGTCGCCCGCCCCCGCCACGAACGGGGCGAAGGTCCGCACGATGGGGACGAACCGCGCGATGATGATCGTCTTGCCGCCGTACTTCTCGAAGAACGCGTGGGTGCGGTCGAGGTGCTCCCGCTTCACCAACCGGGGAAAGCGGCGCTGAAGCTTTTCCCCCAGCAACCGCCCGATCCAGTAGTTCACGGTGTCACCGAGGATGGCAGCCAGGATCAGCAGCGCAATCGACCACCCCAGGTGCAGGGCGCCCGTGGCGGAGAGCGCGCCGACCGCGAACAGCAGGGAGTCCCCGGGCAGAAAGGGCGTCACCACCAGGCCGGTTTCGCAAAACACGATCAGGAAGAGGATCCCGTAGACCCACACGCCATAGTCCGTCACCAACTCCGCCAGATGGCGGTTCAGGTGTAGGACGATGTCGAGCAGTTGCTTCAGTGTTTCCACGGCCGCGGGAGCTTGCGAGGGCGGCGGGACGGCATGCCACGCGAAAATTCGCTTCCGCGACAGGCACCGGGTGCCGACGCTCCGGGGACATGAAGGCCTCCCTGATCCCCCGGGACATCCAAGCCATCGGCAACGAATTGGCCATCCGGTGGTCGGACGGCGAGGAAAGTTACATCCCCCTGCTCACCCTGCGCCGTCATTGCCCCTGCGCCAGTTGCGCCGGGGAGAAGGACATCTTCGGGCAGGTCTACAAGGGGCCCGACCGACCACTGGGAGCGCGGGCGGCGGAGTTGGTGCGGATCTCGGCGATCGGGGGGTACGCGGTGCAACCCGTCTGGGGGGACGGTCACAACACCGGGCTGTACACGTTCGAGTACCTCCGGCGCCTCGGGCGGATGACGGGGGAAGCCGACGGGACCTCGCCCGCCCCGTAGCGCGGCGACGCAGCGGAGAGGAACGGAGAAGCATTGCCGGCGGTTGACTGGCAAGGGTGCGAGGCACCCCCCGCATTTCCGCAATCAACCATCGTCAATCACCAGCACCCAGTCGCCGATCGCCAGTCGCCGGGTGCCGAGTGGCGAGTGGCGAGTGGATGGCTGGTGCATCCAGAAGTTGTGCGTGACCGGATACCAAAGC
>JBBQML010000122.1:0-9328 GCA_038328885.1 Verrucomicrobiota bacterium
GCCTTCAGGCGCAGGTTGATGTCCTTGGTCACCAGCACCAGCGGCAACCCGGGTTCCGCCGCACGCGCGGCCAGCGCACGGGCCAGAATGCGGTTGTCGACACTGCCCGAACTCCCCAACCCGTGCCGATGCCCATGGCCCCCGTCCGGTTGCTTTGCGTTGCCCTTGCCCTTGCCCTTGGCGTTGCTGTTGTCGTCCCCGTTGCCGCCAACGCCCAGCAGCGGAGTGCCGTCCGGGGCGCGGTCGAAGATGATGCGGAAGGTGCCACCCCCCGGCAGCAGGATCCCCTGGCCGAGGTGACCCCGCGCCCGCCAGCCATCGAGGCGCCGCGATACGCTGCGAGCATTGCGTCCCAGCTCATTCGACTCGCGTTTGAAGCGGTCGATCTCCTCGATCACCTCGATGGGGATGAGCACGTTGTTGTCCTGAAAGCTGACCAGAGAATGGGGGTCGTGCAGCAGGACGTTGGTGTCGAGGAGGTAGTTCTTTTTCACGCCGAGATTCCATCCGATGCACTGCGCGATGGACGCTGTTATGGAGCGCAACCTGCCGTCGCCCTTGAAGAGCCTCAAGTGAAAACCCGGTGACGAGCGATCGCCGCGGACCGCTCACCCCGACCTCGGGCAGCGCAGTCGTGCCAAATCGTCGTTGCCGCTGGGGCCGGGGCTGGCGTATCAAAGATTTGTCCCTCCCCCGTTCCAACCACGACCCGCTTATGAACGTTTCTCGAGCCGTCCGCCCCCGCCGGTGCAAACGCCGCGGATTCACCCTTATCGAGCTGCTGGTGGTCATCGCGATCATCGCGATCCTCGCCAGCATGCTGCTGCCGGCTCTGGGGAAGGCCAAGGAGAAGGCGCACCAGGTCAACTGCCTCAGCAACCTCAAGCAGCTCGCCCTGGCCCTGATCCTCTACTCGGATGACCATGACGGGACGTTTCCCGGGGCTGCCTCCAAGGGCTCTTATGCGCCGATGCGCGAGGATTGGATCTTCTTCAACGTGAACCGGGCGGTGGCGGACCGGGAGTTCTTCAACAACGCCAAGAACAGCGCCATCGGCCCCTACGTCGGCAGCTTCACGACAAACCTCTTCCGTTGTCCGGGGGATCGCGACGTCCTTAAGCGCGCCCGCGACTACGCCCGCGCCCCGGCGGCGGGGAATCCCTACCTCTACAGTTACTCCCTGACGAGCCTCGTGGACGGAAGCCTCGTCAATCACGGCATCTCCTCCGTGTACGCCGCCGGACTGCCGCCACTCCACTTCCGCAGCACCTCGATCCGCAACCCGAGCCGCAAACCGATGGTCGTCGAGGAGAACGGCGAAACGGCGAGGGGAGCGGTCATCGACGACGGGCGCTTCGTTCCTCCCGACAACCTGCTCACCGGGCGGCACAAGTACCAGACGGGCGTGAAGACCGGAGCCCGGGAGTACGTCGAGCGGGGCCGGGCCGCGCTGTCCTTTGCGGACGGCCACGTGGAGATGGTGCCTCCGAAGTACACGCTGGACGTGGAGAACTACGACCCGATCCGCTGAATCGTCGTTCGACACCCGGGGGGGGCGCCTGCTAAAAGCCGCGCGTGTCACGTCGTCCCATCCCGGGCTGGCGCGAGCTGAGCTCGCGCCGCCGGCTCCTGCTGATCGCCGGCCCCTGTGCCCTCGAGAGCGAGGCGCTCTGCCTCGAGGTGGGCCGCGAGGTGACGCGCATCTGCCGCCGATTGGACATCGGGTACGTCTTCAAGGCCAGCTACGACAAGGCCAACCGCACCTCGGCAACGTCGTTCCGGGGTCCGGGCCTCGCCGAGGGCCTCGCCATCCTGGAGCGGGTGCGGTCGGAGCTCGCGGTGCCGATACTGACCGATGTCCACACGGAAGCGGAGGCCGCGGAGGCTGGCCGGGTGGTCGACATACTGCAGATCCCGGCCTTTCTTTGCCGGCAAACCGATCTGATCCGCGCCGCGGTGGGCACCGGTCGGATCGTGAACATCAAGAAGGGACAGTTCCTGGCACCGGATGACCTGTCCCAGGTCGTGGAGAAGGCGCGGAGCTTCGGGGGCAGCCGGTTGGTCCTGACGGAGCGGGGCACGACATTTGGCTACCACAACCTGGTGGTGGACTTTCGCTCCATCCCGATTCTGCAACGCACCGGCTGCCCGGTGATCTTCGGCGCCACCCATTCCGTGCAACTGCCGGGCGGAGGCGGTGACCGCTCGGGCGGGCAGCGGGAGTTCGCGCCCGTCCTGGCCTGTGCCGCGCTCGCGGCGGGGGCTGACGGCCTTTTCCTGGAGACCCACCCCAGCCCGGACCAGGCACTGAGCGACGGTCCCAACATGATTCCCCTCGGCGACCTGCCGGCCCTGCTCCGCCGGTTTGCCGCGGTTTTCGACCTCTGCCATGCGTGAGATCAGCCCCGAACTCCAGGCCCGTCTGGCCCGCGTCAAACTCCTCCTCTGCGACGTGGACGGCATCCTGACCGACACGTCGATCTACGTGGGGGATGCCGGGGAGTACAAACGGTTCAGCGTCCGCGACGGCTTGGGGATCGCCGTATGGCGACGCGAGGGACTCAAGATCGGCTGGGTCTCGGCGCGGCCCTCGACGGCGACGACACTGCGGGCGCTCGAGTTGAAGGTCGATTTCCTGATCCAACAGAAAGGCTCCAAAGTGGTGGCCATCGAGAAGATCCTCGCGGAGGAATGCTGCGGCTGGGAGCAGGTATGCTACCTCGGCGATGACATCGTCGATCTCGGTCCGCTCGACCGGGCGGGAGTGGCGGTGTGCGTCCCTCCCGGGCACCCGGAGGCGCTCGCGAGGGCCCACTACGTGACCGACCTCCCCGGCGGCCAGGGCGCGGTCCGTGAAGTCATCGAAATGCTCCTCCGGGCCCAGGGCCGCTGGGAACGAATCATCCAGGGGTACCTCTCGTGAGGCCGCCTGTCCGGTTCCTGACCACGGGGGTCGCCTGCTGGCTGGGGGCGCTCCTTCATCTGACGGCCGCGCAACCGGTCGTCACCGTGGAGGTTCCGACGTTGGTCGGGTTCCAGGCGCCGATCAACGAGAACAACCGCCGCGTGGGGCTCGTGAGCGGGCGCGAGGCCAAGCCCTCCCTGGCGGCGGGCCAACTGCAAATCACGGACTTCCGGCTCGAGACGTATCGGTACAACCCGGACCGGGAGACCGAGTTGATCGTCGAATCGCCGCTGGGCGTGTTCGGCCCGGGCGGGGCCGCCTCCGATCGGCACATCGCGCTCCGGAGCGCCGACGCGCGGTTTTCGATCGAGGGAGAGGGTTGGGCCTGGGACAAGGCCACCGGCATGCTGGTCATTTCCAATGCTGTCCAAACCTCCCTGCGTCGGCCCGGAGCGGCGACCAACCGGCCCCCCATCGAGATACGGTCGCGGCGGTTCGAGTACCAGATGACCACCGGCGATGCGCGATTCCTCGGGGATTGCGATGCGCTGGAACCCGGGCAGGCGCGGTTGCGCGCCGGCGAACTGGCGGCGCGTCTGACCGCCCGCACGGAGCGGCCAACGTCAATCACCGCCACCAACGGGGTCGTCATCGAATTGCTGCGGACCGGTCGGACCGGCCGGGCCTCCGGCGCAGCGGCGGCCTACGGATTGAGCCCCGGTGGCGAGCAGATCGAAATCACCGGCAGCCCGACCTGGCAGTTCGGTCCCGCCGAGGGTTCGGCGGACGTCCTGATCCTCCTGCCCGCCAAGGATGCCTACACGGCCCGGGGGCACGCCCGGTTGCGGCTGCAGCGGGCCCCACGCACGCTCCTGCCGGGTGAGACCGAGCCCGAGCCCGGGGAACCCCTCGAGATCGCCTGCGAGGCCATCGAGGGCGGACCCGACGAAGTGGTCTTCCTGGGGCCGGTGACCGCCACCCACGGCACCCGCCTGGAACTGCGCGCTCACCGGGTCGTGGCGGTGTTGGACGCGATATCCTCCGGGACCGACCCGCAGCCCACGCGGGTGACCGCGACGGGCGACGTCGCCGCCCGAGTCCAGGTGGGCCCGGACCCGCTGGAACTGCGCGGGCAGACCATGCGCTACACGCTCGGCGAGCACGCGTTGATCGAGGTGGACGGTGAACCGGCGTGGCGGGCAACCGCGCACCGGGGGCGAGCCCGGCGATTTGTGTTGCACCCGGAAGTGCCGGCCTTCCAGGCGCTCGGGGATGTTGCCGTCTCCTGGCAGGCGGCGGGCACGCCGACCGACGCTCCCCCCATCGACGTCACCGCGGAGCGCCTGGTGGTGGAGCGCGCCCACGCGCGGTTTTCCAGCGAGGTCCGGGTCCGGCGCGCCGACTGGGACCTGCAGTCCCAGGAACTGGATCTCTTGCTCTCGACCAACGGCCAGCCACGCGGGGTCGTCGCCAGGGGCGGGGTTGAGATGAACTACCGCATGTCGTCGTCGGCCGGCGGGACGAATCTGGCTGCGCTCCGCCCGTTCGCCGCTCCCGGGACGATCCTCACCGAGGAAGCCGGGGCATGGCGGATCCAGGCGGCTGAGGTGGAGGTGGGATTGGCATCCACGAACGCCGAGCCAACCACCCTGCACGCCACCGGTGGCGTGCGGATCGACAACCCGCTGGTCAAAGCCTCCGGCGCCCGCCTCGACTACGAGGCCGCGGACGGCCGGTTGCGGCTGAGCGGGGACGCGTCCATGCAGGCCGCCTCCGGGCTGGTGGTCACTGGCGGGCCCGAGACCATCCTGGCCTACGATCCGCGGCGGGCCCGATTCCAGGTGGATGGCCACTGGCGTCGCATGCTCATGCCCGGGATCGCCTTGGGGGACCGGGCAGCGACGGGCCCGCTCCTCCACTGAGCCCGATGTCCCTTCTCGAGACCCAGGGCTTGAGGAAGAGTTACCGCACGAGGGCGGTCGTGGATGGGGTGTCGATCGGGGTCGAGGCGGGCGAGGTGGTTGGACTGCTGGGGCCGAACGGCGCCGGTAAGACAACGACCTTCAACATGGTGGTCGGGTTGGTGCGGCCCGATGCCGGACAGGTTCGCTTCGATGGCGAGGACGTCACCCCGCTGGCGATGCACCTGCGGGCGCGACGGGGCATGGGCTACCTCACCCAGGAGCCTTCCGTCTTCCGCAAGCTGACCGTGGAGGAGAATATCCTGGCGATCCTGGAAACCTGCCGCGGGTCCCGGGCCGACCGGGCCATGCGGTTGAAGTATCTCCTCGAAGAACTGGATCTCACCCGACTGGCGAAGAGCCGGGCTTACACGCTGAGCGGCGGCGAGAAGCGGCGGCTCGAGATTACCCGCGCCCTCGTCACGAGCCCCAAGCTGCTGCTCCTCGACGAACCGTTCGCCGGGATCGATCCGATCGCCGTCTATGAGGTCCAGAAGATCGTCCGCCGCCTCCGCGATCGCGGGTTGGCAATCCTGATCACCGACCACAACGTGCGCGAGACCCTGAAACTGGTGGACCGCGCCTACATCATCCACCGCGGACAGGTCCTGGTGGAAGGCACCGGCGAATTCCTGGTCAACGATCCCCAGGCCCGGGAGATCTACCTCGGCCCCGAGTTCAACATGTAACCCCCCGCCCCCGATGTCCGAGCCCCCCGCCGCCCTAACCCCGCTGGTGACCGTGGATCAGTTCTTTCGGGAGCACGGGCAACAACTCGAGCTGCGCCTGATCACCGACGAGACAGGGCTGAAGCGGGTGATCCGCGAGCCGACGCTCAACCGCCCCGGACTCGCGCTGGCCGGGCACACGCGCTACTTCGCGTGCCACCGGGTGCAGGTCCTGGGCAGCATGGAGATGCACTTCCTGCGCGAGCAGAGCGCGGATCTCTGCGAGGCCGCCTACCACGTCCTCTTCTCCCCCACCGTGCCGGCCGTGGTCCTGGCACGAGGGCTCCGGCCCGGGTCCCAGATGCTCGCCGCCGCCCATGCCGCCGGCATCCCCATCTTCCGCACCCGGCACATCACGATGAAGTTCATCAACAAGGCCACCATCGCCCTCGAGGCGATGTCCGCCCCGCGCTGCTCCCTCCACGCCAGCATGGTCGAGATCCTCGGCGTCGGCGTGATCATCCAGGGAGAAAGCGGCATCGGCAAAAGCGAGTCCGTCCTCGCCCTCATCGAACGTGGGTACAGCCTGGTCGCCGATGATGTGGTGATGGTCCGCGTCCACGATGGCACCGAGCTCATCGGCACCGCCAAGCAGCTTGCCCTGCACATGATGGAGGTGAGGGGCATTGGCATCATCGACGTCGCGCGCATGTTCGGCGTGGGCTCGGTGCGCGAGCAAAAGCGGATCAACCTGATCGTCACCCTGCGCCACTGGGACGACGTGACGGACATCGAACGGTTGGGGATCGACCAGGAATTCCTTTCGATCCTCGACATCAAGGTCCCCCACGTCGTGATCCCCGTCCGGCCGGGACGGGACCTGGCGAGGCTCATCGAGGTGGCCGCGCTGCAATTGAAGCTCCGGGATACGGGTCACAACGCCGGCGCGGAACTGAGCCGCCGGCTGCTCGAGCAGATCCACCGCGAGGCGGGAGGGTGAGGGGCTGGACGGACATTCCAACGCCCGGACCCGGCATCCGTTCCCGGATCGCGACGTGGAGCGACGCCCCATCCTGCAGATCCGCCGCGTGGATTCGTGGATTCGGGGCCCGAGAATGGGCGTTGCGCGTCCGGGATCGGACTGGTTCACTACCCTGGTCCGTTGGTTCGGGACGTAGCTCAGCACGGTAGAGCACCTGGTTTGGGACCAGGACGTCGCAGGTTCAAATCCTGTCGTCCCGACCATCCTCCTGAAGTTTCCTGCAACTCGTGTACCGCCTCGAAGGTGGTCAGCCCATCGATCGAAGGACCATGAGCATCCTGAATTTCCTCAAATCACAGGCTTGGGAGATCATCCAGTGGGAAGAGAACGACTCCCGGGACACGCTGAGTTTCCGGTGGCCGGACGAGGACCGAGAGATCAAGCGCGGCGCACAATTGATCGTGCGCGAGAGCCAGCAGGTGCAGTTCCTGTACCTCGGCCAGTTCGGGGATACCTTCGGTCCGGGCAAGCATTCGCTCGTCACCGACAACATCCCGGTCCTCTGCCGGTTGAAGGGCTGGAAGTACGGGTTCGAGTCACCCTTCAAGGCGGACGTGTACTACGTCGTCTCGCGCCTCTTCACCGGCAACAAGTGGGGCACCTCGAATCCCATCATGCTGCGGGACCAGGACTTCGGCATCGTGCGCGTCCGCGCCTTCGGCACCTTCGATTTCCGCATCGTCGATCCCAGGATTTTCCTGAAGGAGGTGGCCGGCACCGACAACCATTTCCGCCTGGACGAGTTCCACGACACGATGCGGTCGCGGATCGTGAGCGTCTTCACGGATGCGGTGGCCAGCGCGCGGATCCCGGTGCTCGACCTCGCCACCCGTTACCAGGAAGTCGGCGACGCGATCCTCCCGCTGATCAACCCGCAGACGACGACGAAGTACGGCATCGAGATCACCAGTTTCATCCTCGAAAACGCCTCGGTTCCGCCGGAGGTGGAGGCCGCGATCGACAAGCGCTCCAGCATGTCCGCTGTGGGGAACCTGAATGACTACGTGAAGTTCCAGTTGGCCCAGGGATTGGAGAAGGGCGAGGGCAGCACGGGGAGTTCCGCGGCCCAACTGGGCATCGGTCTGGCCATGGCACAGCAGCTGGCCCACCAGTTCAACCAGGCCCAGGCCATTCCCCCGCCACTCGGAGGAAGCCCGGCAGCCGCCCCGGCTCCGGGCCCGGCCCCTGCCGCGGTCGCCGCCAGTGCGGGAACCCCGCGGCTCTTCTCGCCGGCCGAAGTCGCCCAGTCGCTCGGGGTCACGGAGGAGGATGTCATGGCCAGCCTCGCCGCCGGCGATCTCAAGGGGAAGAAAATCGGCGCCACGTGGCGGATCACGCAGGCGGCCCTCGACGAGTTCCTCACCCACTGAACGGTGCGGCAGCTTCCTCACCCTGGCCAACCACGGCGCGGGAGTTCCGGAGCCCCCGAACTCACCACCCCGCCCGGGCGTCGCTGACCACCATGCCATGTCCGAACTCAGTGCGCTGAAGAAGTTCGCCTGCCCCGCTTGCGGTGCCGATGCCCGCTGGGATCCGGGACGCCAGGCGCTGGTCTGCCCCTACTGCAGCACGGTTTCCCCGGCCACGCTTTCCGACGACGGCAGTCTCGTCGACGAGGGGGATCTGGTGGCGGCGCTCCGCGGATTAAGCCCCGACCAGCGGGGTTGGCAGGCGGCGACGCGGTCGGTGCGGTGCCAGAACTGCAACGCGATCTCCGTGTTCGAACCGAAGCATGTGGCCCAGCGCTGCGACTTCTGCGGTTCGCCCGCGATCGTGGCCGTGGAGGAGCATGGGGCTCCGATCCGGCCCTCGAGCCTTCTCCCATTCGTGGTGCCGGACCAGCAGGTCCGCGACCAGATGCGGCGCTGGTACGCCAGTCGGTGGTTCGCCCCGAACAAGCTCAAGGCGTGGGCCGTCACCGACACCATCAAGGGCGTCTACCTCCCCTACTGGACCTTCGACGCGCAGGTGCACGCCGACTGGACCGCGGATTCCGGTTACTACTACTACGTGACGGAGACCTACCGCGATGCCCAGGGCAAGACCCAGACGCGACAAGTGCGACGCGTACGATGGGTGCCGACCAACGGCGAATTAGAGCACTTCTTCGACGACGAACTGGTGGCCGCCTCGAAGGGAGTCCGGGCGGATCTCCTGCGGAAGATCGAGCCCTTTCCGACCACGACGGACCTCAAGCCGTACGACCCGGGGTACGTGGCGGGGTGGGTCGTGGAGCAGTACCAACTGGACCTGGTCGCGGCCGCGAAGCACTCGCGGGAGGTCATGGACGGCAAGGCGCGGGCGCTATGCGCGGGGCAGGTGCCGGGAGACACGCACCGCAACCTCCGAGTGCGGGCGGACTACTCGGCCCAGACGTTCAAACACATCCTCGCCCCGGTCTGGCTCCTGTCCTACATGTACGGGCGCAAGGGTTACCAGGTGGTGGTCAACGGCGCCACCGGGTCGATCGCCGGCGACCGGCCGTACAGTTGGGTGAAGATCACCTTCGCCGTGCTGGCGGTGCTGCTGCTGGTGCTCGTGTTCGCCGCGTTGGCCCAGGGCCGGTGAGCGGGTCCGGTAGGATGGTGTCCTACGGTGCGGGCGCCGGCAGGCGGGCATCGAACAGAGCCGCCCAGCGGCGCGGGAAGGGATGCAGCACCACCGCCCTCACGAGCAGTGAGCGGACGCGCGAGCGTGGGATTTTCAGGCGGCGCGCGGGGTCGAGGACATTGCCGAGGGCGAGCAGTCGGAG
>JBBQML010000123.1:0-9315 GCA_038328885.1 Verrucomicrobiota bacterium
GCCGCCGGGCGATCGCCAGCATGAGGTGCTGGGCCTGCCGGACGTCGGCGGAATAGGCGATCCCCACGTTGCAGATGATACGGGTGATCGAGTCGCTGAGGGTCCAGTTCACGAAGCGGCCGGTGATGAGTTCCTTGTTGGGGAGGATCAGTTCGCGGTTGTCCCAGTCCCGGATGGTGGTGGCGCGGATCTGGATGCGGGTGACGACGCCGGAGGTGTCGCCGACGGTGATGATATCGCCGATGCGCACGGGGCGTTCGAAGAGCAGGATGAGCCCGGAGACGAAGTTGGCGAACACCTCCTGAAGGCCGAAGCCGATGCCGAGGGTGACGGCGGCGGCGAGCCACTGGACCTGGGACCAGGCGAGGCCGAGGTTCTGCGCGGTGACCACGATGCCGACGACGATGATCGCGTAGCGCAGGGTGGTGGTGACGGCGTAGCTGGTGCCACGTTCGAGGCGGGCATGGCTGAAGACGGCCATCTCCAGGAACCCGGGCAGGTTCGCGGCCGCCATCAGGGTGACGGCGATCACCAGCGCCACGATGAGCAGGTCCCAGAGGGAGACGAAACTGCCCGCCGGCATCTCCGCGGAGCCGTCGCCGGGGGAATCGGCTGCGTTTCCGGGCATGAGGGTTCGTGTGATTGATCCTGATCCCTCTCCCGCGGCGCGTGAGCTGTCCGGCGCGCCTTTCGCCGCACCCACCTCCCAGAGCGGAATGCGGTCGAGCGCCTGGAAGGCCGTGAGGCTGCCGGACCAGACCGCCCAGAGGCAGAAGACCAGAGCCAGGCCATAGGCCCAGCGGAGCATTCGACGGGCCTGTGCCAGGGAGACGAGCAGCTCCGCCTGGGTGTCGTCCCCCAGGGCCGGGAGGGTGCCGGCCTCGGCCTCGCCGGCGGCGCCCTCCGCACTCCGGTGCTTGAGAGCGTGGTCCATGGCCAGCCGCCTCCGCACCAGGGAGACCCAGCGGAACAGCACGGCGCTGAGGAGCCTGAGCCCCAGGGCGATGAAGACGCTCTGCATGAAGCGCAGCCAGAGGTGTCGCGCGGAATAATTGTAGCCAATCGCGGAAGCGGCGGTGAACAGCAGGGGCAGCAGGACTGCGGCGGCGTGGAGGGTTCTCCGCCAGAGTTGCCCGCCTCCCTGCTCGAGCATCTCGTCGAATGAGGAGGATCGCAGGCCCCCGACCGGGCGCAGGATGAGATGGGCGAGGACGGCGAAGGCGAGGGTCGTGGGGAGGAAGATGAGACGGTTCGACACTGCTTCCGTTCCTTCGGATTCGAGGAACGTGTTGGCGAACCCCAGCAGGGGCAGGATCGTGAAGTACCAGCCGAGGCTTCGGCGCAGCAATCGGGCATCGTCATCGGGGAGCCGGAGATGCGCCGTGGCCAGGCCATCGGGTTGGCAGACCGCACGGAGGAAGATCCCGGCGAAGAGCAGACCGGCGAGCATCTTGACGCCTTCGCCCAGGGGGATCAGGAGCCCGGTGTAGGGCAGGCTGGCAGGCGTGGCGGCCTGCCAGCCCAGGAGCAGCAGCAGGGGGAACGGCGCCGCGCGCAGGATGGTCAGCCCGAGGGCATGCAGGGTGGGTGCGATGCTGGTGTTGCGTCCCTGTCGCGCCAGCCCGGCCAATTCGCCGAGACGACGGCGGAGGCGCGGTTGGACCCCGAGCAGGAGCGCGATGCCGAAGAGAAGGGTCACCGCACTACCCCACGATTCGCGCAACGCCCGCCCGAGGGACGCAAGGGTCGGCTTCCATTCGGGCGAGCGGAGGAGGGCGCCGAGGCTCGCAGCCTCCCGGCGCAGGGTCTCCCAGTTCAACGGTTCGTTGCTCCGGATCCAGAGGACGCGGTGGTCGAGAAAGGCGGCGAATTCGTCGACCATCGTCGCGGCCTCCGCGAGCGCCACCTGGAGGCGGAACAGCAGGGCCAGGCGGGTGTCGTAGTCCCGGATCAGCCCGGTCAGGAGCTCGCGTTGGGCGTCGAGCAAGGTCCGGGTCTCCTGGGCAAGGGTGGCCGCCCGGAGCGGATCGGCATTGGCGGAGATCCGCGCCAGCAGCGCGGTCGCCGTGTCGTCGATGGGCTCGAGCAGGCGGCGGGCGTCGACGGCCGCGAACTGGGCGATCTGGGCGTCGCTGATGGCGGATCCCTGGAGCTGGGCCTGCTGTCGATAATCTCCCCGGTGTTGGAGGGCGGCCTGCTGTCGGCGCAGCAGGAGGCCGATGGCGTAGTTACGGCTCAGCCGGGCCTTTTCGGCCACCTCAACGCGGTCACGGAGGCCTCGGAAGCGATCGCGGAGGGTGAGGCGGTTGGTATTGACCGCCTCGAGTTCGGCGTTGGCGGCGCGCAGTTGTTCGGCGAGGGCGGTGCGCTGCTGGGCGAGAGCGGCGTTGGTCTGGGCGAGTTGGGAAAGAAGGGGTTCGTTGAGCGCCTCCGCGCGGCCGCGGGCCTGCTCGGCGCGGGTAGTGGCTTCGAGGGTCTCCAGGTCGCGGCGTCGATTGAGCGTGTCCACGAGCCGATCGCGGTCCTGGGTCAGGGTGGACACCCGGCGTCGGGCGAGGTCGAGGAGCAGGCGGCCGGCATCGGCGGTCGCGTTGAGGTTGGACTGTTCCGCCTCGTAGCGGGCGAGTTCCTGGGCGCGGAAGTAGATTCTGGCTTGGAGGAGATCATAGCCGGCCTGGCGCAGCTCGGGGTCGAGGTCGGCCGCGGGGGTGGCCCGGAGTTCGAGCAGGCTGCGCTCCCGCGCCGCCCTGGCTTCCGTGATGAGGCGGGCGATTTCGGCCAGGCGGGCCGAGCGTCGCTGAGGTTCCAGGACCAGCGCTTCCTGGTCGCGGGTGGCGACGCTCAGCTCGCCATCCAGGCGGGCCAGGGTCTGCTCGAGCTCTGCGAGGGGGGCGTTCGTGAATGGCGCGAGGGAGCGAGCGGGGAGGGCGGACGCGAGTTGGGCTTGGAGACTGGCGATCGCGGCCGGGGCGTTGGTCGTCTCCTGGTGCAGTCGGACGGCGTCCTCGGCCTGCCGTCGAGCCTCAGCCAGCCGTTGCTCGGTCTCGTGGTAGAGGGCGATGGCATTCGTCCGGACTCCCACGGCCAGGTCCGTGCGGTTGCTCAGCGCGATGAGTCGCGAGTGCACATATTCAGCGGTGAGCACCCCGTTGTTGGGGGTCGGCGGGGCGGCCGTGACGGCGGTGGGCGCCAACGGCTCCGCGGGGACCGCGGCATCGGCGGCCAGCCCTCGAGGAGGAATCCCGAGCGAGCCGAGCAGCAGCGATAACAGCAGGCGGGTGAGGAGGAACAAGCCGGGCCGCGGGGACGCGATCGCAGGGGGCGGGCGTCGCACGGGCATGGACGGGGGTTGGATGATGGGTGGCGAGCGGTTGAGCGAGATCCGCCACGCCGGACCGTTCGGGGGGGGGCGTCCCCGCGAGTCCGGCTCAGAGGGTCCAGCCGGCGCGGTATTGGTGCCGGACCAGGCGGTCAGCGGACGGGCAGTTCGTGGCACGCATGCCCTTCGCATCCCAATCGAGAGGCTGGCCCGCCCGGAAGGCGACATTCCCCAGGAGGCCGATTTCCGTGACTTGGGCGCCGTAACCGAAGTGACACAGCGTCGGCGGTCCACCCTTGATGGCCCTGATCCATTCCTCGTGTTGGCCGGGCGAATCGGAGATCCAACGCGGGGGCGGGGTGAATCCGGTGAAGTCCGTTTCGGGGAAGAGCTGGTACTTGTCGTAGTCCGCCAGCAGCATCCCTCGCGAACCCACGAAGAGCGACCCGTTGCCCCATTTGGGAAGCAACCCGGCGGCGAATGGAGCGGGTCGGGCGCCGCCCTGGTACCAGGTCATCCTCACGGGCGGCAGAATGACGGTCGAGCCCTCAGGCCCCCAATTCGTGGCCTTCCGGGCCGCGAAATCGTACTTCACCGTCAGTTTCGGAGGCGCGCACTCGACGTCGAGGGGCGAGCCCTCGGCCTCGACGCGCGTCGGCAGACCGAGTTGCAGGGCCCAGACCGCGAGGTCGATGTGGTGGCAGCAGAAGTCGGCCAGGGTCCCCCCGCCGAAGGCCCACCAGCGTCGCCAGTTGAAGGGGACGTACTGATCGCTGTAGTCGCGGAAGGGGACGGGGCCCAGCCAGAGTTCCCAGTCGAGGTGCTCGGGCACCGGATCGGGCTCCGGCCGTTTCCGGACGTCCCAGGTGCCGTCGACCCAGTGGTGAGCCTCCGTGATGTCGCCGATGGCGCCGCTCTGGAGCAGTTCGACCACCCGCCGGTAATTCCCGCCGGAGTGGATCTGGTTGCCCATCTGGGTGACGAGGCCGCTGCGCCGCGCCACCTCGGCCATGCGCCGGGCTTCGGAGATCGTGCGGGCGAGTGGCTTTTCGCAGTAGACGTGCCGGCCGCTCTTCAGCGCTGCCACGGCGATGACGGCATGGACGTGGTCGGGGGTGCCCACCACGATGCCGTCGAGGTCGGTGCGGTCGAGGAGGCGGCGGAAATCGGCGTAGGTGGCCGCACCCGGGTGGAGCGTGGCGGCTGCTCCAAGGCGCAGGGAATCGACGTCACACAGCGCGACAATGTTCTGGCTGCTGACCGCCCTGAGGTCCTCGCCGCCGCGCCCGGCAACACCGATGGCGCCCAGGTTCAGTTTCTCGTTGGCGGAGATCCGCCGGGGTT
The DNA here is from genome assembly GCA_038328885.1 of Verrucomicrobiota bacterium. Lineage (GTDB taxonomy): Bacteria > Verrucomicrobiota > Verrucomicrobiia > Limisphaerales > CAIMTB01 > CAIMTB01. The sequence goes on from JBBQML010000123.1 coordinate 4,664, forward strand.
TCGGCCGAGGACTGGTGCAACCCGCGAGAGCGGCGCCGGCGCCGGCGGCGGCCGTGCTGAGAAAGAACGATCGTCGGCTCAGTCGGGCCTGGTCTGTCATGGCCCGAGGCAAACACGGCGCGGGGGTGGGACCAAGGCGAAAGCCGGCGCGGAAGGTGGCACGCGCAGACGCGGAGGACGCGGAGCGGAGCCTTGGCGTTCAGCCCAGGACGTCGATTGAACCCGGCACGGCACCCGGGCTAGATTTGGGGGATGACGCTCCATGAACGGCTCGGGCAGGAAATCAAGGCGGCCATGCTCGCGCGCAACGCCGACCGGCTCCTCGCCCTCCGGGCGCTGAAGTCCGCTCTCGGCTACCTGGCGATCGAGCTGAAATCCGACGCCGTGGGAGATGTCGACTTCGTCGCGGTGGTGCAGAAGGAGGTGAAGAAGCGGCGGGACTCGGTCGAGCAATTCGTGAAAGGCGGTCGCGAGGAACTGGCCGCGAAGGAGCGGGCCGAAATCCTGGTGCTGGAGGAGTTCCTGCCCCAGGCGTTGGCGCCGGCCGAATTGGAGTCCCTGGTGCGCGCGGTGATCGCTGAGCTGGGTGCGGCTTCGAGGAAGGACATGGGCCCGGTGATCAAAGCCGTGCAGGCGCGCGCGGCGGGACGTGCCGATGGGCGCACGATCAGCACGCTGGTGGGCCAGCTTCTGCCGGCATGAAGTGTTTTGTCACCGGCGCCTCGGGTTTCGTGGGTGCCAACCTGGTCGCCGTCCTCAATGCCGCCGGCCATGAAGTCCGGGCACTGCTTCGCCCGAACGCGGACCTTCGCGGGCTCGCCGGCGCGGAGTTTGAGCCGGTGCCCGGCGACCTGAACGACCGCGCGGCGCTGGCCGCAGGGTTGCGGGGCTGCGACTGGTGCTTCCACGTGGCCGCCAGCTACCACCTCTGGCTGGCGGACTACGCCCCCATGTACCGGGCGAACGTCGATGGCACGCGAGCCGTCATCGAGGAGGCGTGGCGCGCGGGGTGCCGGCGGATCGTCTACACCTCCACCGTGGGTTGCATCGGACTGCCCAAGCCGGACGCCACCGGGCGGATTCTCCCGACCGACGAGACCACGCCCGTCGCGGAGTCGCAGATGTCGAATCACTACAAGGTGTCCAAGTGGCGTGCGGAGGTGGTGGCGCGCGAGTTCGCCGCGAAGGGCGCGCCGGTGGTGATCGTCAATCCGAGCGCCCCGGTGGGTCTGCGGGACGTCAAGCCGACGCCGACCGGCCAGGTGATCGTCGATTTCCTGAACCGGGCCCTCCCGGCCTACATGGAGACCGGGCTGAACTACGTCCACGTGCGCGACGTCGCGATGGGGCACCTCCTGGCGGCGGAGCGGGGGCGGGTGGGGGAGCGGTACATCCTGGGACACACCGACGGCAACTGGACCATGCAACAGGCGCTGGCGGTGCTGGCGGAGTTGACCGGGGTGCGGGCGCCGACCTGGCGGGTGCCCTACGGCCTGGCGTGGTTCGGGGCGGTGCTGAACGAGGGATTGTCGAAGGTCACGGGGAAGCCCCCGAAGGCGCCGCTGGGCGGGGTGCGGATGGCGAAGTACACGATGTTCTTCAACCCGGCGAAGGCGGTGCGGGAACTCGGCCTCCCGCAGACCCCGCCGCGGCAGGCTCTGGCCGATGCGGTCGAATGGTTCCGGGTGAACGGGTACGCACCACGGTTCAAGCCCGGGTCATCAACCGCCGGGGGCTGACCCCTCGGCCCGCGAGAACCCCTTGGTCCGGTCCAGCGTGTTGAGGCGGATCTGGAGGCGAACCGACTGCCGAAACTCGAGCAGCAAGAGGCCGGATACCGCCAATGGACCAGGCGATGCCTGTACCGCCGTGATCGCCTCGGGCGAATTCACCTGCTGCCGGTAGAGGGCACAGAGAAAGGACGTGTCCGGAAATCGACTCATCCTTCGTCGCCGTCGAGTTCCGTCATTCGCATGTCCGCCACCTCGTCCCCCGAGAAAACCCGGTCACCCCAGAGGCGCCTCAATCGGCCGGCGAAATCCGGCCTTGGCACCCGAGTGCGACGCCGGGCCGAGAGGGCCGTCAGCAGCGCCACCGGTTGGCCCCGTTTCTCGATACGGATCTCCTCCCCGTCGGCAAGCCACGCCTCGAGTCGGGCGAAGTTGTTGCGGAGGTCCCGCACGGTCGCGGTCTTCATGTGGACATGATTTGTCCACGTGAAGACCGCGTCAACGGAGCAGGAACTCACTGGGGCCCCGCCCGCGCCCGGACCCGATCCCCGGATGGGTGACCGCGAAACACGCGAAAAGAGGGAAGGCGATCCATCCCCAGGATCACGGCGCCTCCGGCCGTCGGCGATCGAGGTCATCGGCCCCATTCAGACCGGCTTCTATCGTGTTTCGCGGTCGATCCTCCGGGCTTCGCCGGTTAAGCAAGGTTCCGGGCGATCCGGCTCAGGGCGGTCCTGGCGTGGTCGGTGTTGTCCCTGGTGGGCGGCGGCGCGATGGCCGCCACTGGGCCGACCGGCGGACCGTTGCGCGTTTTGCACCTGGGAGTCGAAGGCACGGCGAGTGCCGGTCGCGTGCATGCGCTCATGCGCGAGTTCGGGTGGGACGCGATCTGGTTCGAGACCACCACGGACCCGGAGGTGGCGACGGCGGGGTGGATTGGGCGCTTCGACCTGGTCCTGCTCGACGCGCCGCGTGCCGCGTTCCCGGCGCTTGTAGGCGTGGTCAGCACCCGGATACGAGTATCAACATCCTGTTTGTCGTCCGGTGCGAAAGGTGGTTCGACGACGTGCGCCTGGTGGAGTTGCCTCCCATGGGCGACGTGCTGACGCCGCAGGAACTGGCCGACATCGAGGGCTTTATGCAAACGTTGCGGTGAGGCATGAGATCGCGACCTTCCTCCCGGACTTGGCTGTGCCTACTGGTGGCGTGCTGGCTCGCTGCGATCACTGGTCTGCCTCTGGCGGCCCAGACGAATCTGGCGCTGCACCAACCGGTGGCGTCCTCGGGGGCGAATTGGGGCAGCTTTAAGCCGGCCGCCCTGACGGACGGGGACGCCTCGACCTTCACCCATCCCCTCGCGAGCACGGACACGCTCGGGTTTTACTACGAGGTCGATCTTGGTGCGGCCCGCGCCCTGGACCGTATCGTCCTGCGCAACCGTGGGGACGGTTGCTGCACGGAGCGCCTCAGTCGATTTCAGGTGGAGGTCTGGACGGACGGTAGAGGTTCCCCGGGGCAGCGGACGTGGACTGCGCTGGTCCGGGGCGACGGCTCGGATTCGGGGGTGGGCGGGGTGGATTTCATCACGGCCGGGCTCGATCCCACGGGGACGTTCGGTGGGCGCTTCGTGCGGGTGGTGAACACGTCGGATGCCCCCTACAGCCCGCAGTTGGCCGAGATCGAAGTCTACGGCGGAACCATCCCCACGATCCGGTCGTTCACGGTGGACGTCGACGTCCTGGAACCCGGGAGCGGCACCGTGCTTCGGTGGGACGTGGTGGGGGCCACGAGCGTGGGGCTCTCAGCGGGGCCGGACGCGCCCCTGGCGATGGCAGGCACGCTGGCCATCACGCCCACCGTGACCACCAGCTACACCCTGCTGGCGACCAATCCCAACGGCACGGCGCAGGCGACCGTGACCGTGGGTGTCGGGGTGGCGCTCCAGCCACCGGACCTGACCGAGTTCGTGGCGCAGAATGCCGGTGGCCTGCGCGACGAGGACGGTGACGCCTCGGACTGGATCGAACTGACGAACCCGAACGACTACTCAGTCGGGGTCGGCGGGTGGCACCTGACCGACGATCCCGCGGACCTGACGCGCTGGCGGCTTCCGGAGGTGCGGATTCCCGCGCGTGGCGCGCTGGTGGTTTTCGCTTCGGGGAAGAATCGGCGGGAGGGCGGTCGCGAGTTGCATGCGGATTTCCGGATCGATGGCGATGGGGATTTCCTGGCTCTCGTGGGCCCGGACGGACGGACGGTGATCCGCCAGTACCCCGCCCTGGGTGAGGGCGGTGACTCAGGGCGGTTTCCACCCCAGGTGGCCGGGATTGGCTACGGCCTCGGCGCCGACGGGCGGGTCGGGTTTCTACGGCCGGCGACCCCTGGGACCGCGAATGGCGTGGCGTACCTGGGGGTGGTCGCGGACACCAAGTTCAGCGAGGATCGGGGTGTCTACGAGGCGCCGATCCTGGTCGAACTCACCACCGCCACCCCGGGTGCGGTCATCCGCTACACCACTGACCGGACCGCGCCCAGCGCCGGCCGCGGAACCGTCTACACCTCACCGGTTTCCATCGCGAAGACCACCGTGTTGCGCGCGATGGCGTTCCGGGAGGGTTGGGCGCCGACGGACGTGGACACCCACACCTATGTCTTTCCCTCGGACATCGTGAAGTCCTCGGTGATGCGCACCAGCATCACCACGCACCCGGTCTACGGGGGCCAGTTGGGGGAGGGTCTCCGCGATCTGCCCAGCTTCTCGGTGGTCAGCACCGCCACGATCAACGACACCACCGAGGTCGGCGCTTCGCTGGAATGGCTGCCGACGGCGGCCGAGGTCGGGGCGCGGGCGGGGAATCGCCCACCACCTGACCAAGCTGAGATTCGGAAGGCGCTGGAACTTTCTTATTAATGGTTAAATAT